>NZ_MDCR01000273.1 GCF_001723055.1 Streptomyces niveus | reverse complement strand
TCGAGATGGGCGGGCGGCCGGTCGTGGAGCGAGTCGGTGAACTCCACGAAGCCCACGACCAGCCTGATCGACTCCATGCACGCGCGGTAGGCGTCCTGCGGCGAGAGCCCGGCGCCCGCGAAGAACCCGATCAGCGCGTCCACGTTCCGCAGCATCACCGGATGCCGGGCGGCCGTGATGTTCTCGCTCAACGCCAGTGTGGTCATGCCGGGATGGGCCCGGTGATGCGCCCGCAGATCGCGGCAGAACGCGCGCAGCGACTCCCGCCAGCGGCTGGGCGCCGGGTCCAGCTCCGGGGGCCGCCACGCCGCCTCGAAGATCTCGGCCGCGACGGTGACCAGATCGCGCCGGTCCTCGACGTAGTTGTAGAGCGCCCGTGGCGACACCCCGAGTTCGGCCGCCAGCGACCGCATCGTCAGCTCGGCCGCCCCGTGCTCCCCGAGGAAGTCCAGCGCCGCCCGCCCCACGTGCGGCCCCTGCCGCCCACGCCGGCGGACACGGGCGCCCCGGCCAGGGGCGTACGGCAGGCGTTCGCCGCGGTCGGCGACGGACTGCGCTTCATCCGGGGGCACCGGCTCATCGTCGGACTGCTGCTCATCGACGCGGCGGCGATGGTCTTCACCATGCCCCAGGCGCTCTACCCGGTGCTGGCCGACGAGCAGTTCGGCGGCGGCCCCGGCGTTGTCGGCCTGCTGTACGCCGCCCCGGCGCTCGGCGCCCTCGTCGGGGCCGCGACCAGCGGGTGGACCGCCCGCGCCGGCGGCCACGCGCTGATCGGAGCCGTCCTGCTGTGGGGTGTCTCCCTGACCGGCTTCGGGCTCACCGCGCTGCTGCCCCTCGCCCTGGTCCTGCTCGCCCTCGCCGGGCTCGGCGACCTCGTGTCCGAGACGTTGCGCTCGGCGCTCCTCCAGCACGGCACACCCGACGGTCTGCGGGGCAGGGTCAGCAGCCTGTGGATGGTCCAGGCGACGGTCTCACCGGCGCTCGGCAACGCGGCGGTCGGCTTCCTCGCGGAGCTGACGAGCGCGTCGGCCGCCGTCGTGACCGGGGGAGTGGTCTGTGTCGTGGCGGCGCTCGCGGTGGCGGCGGCGTTCCCGGCGCTGCGCCGGGCCCCGCTCGCGGCGCCCGGTGACTGAAGCGATGGAAGGACCCCCGCGAGTCATGTCCTCGCGGGGGTCCTTCGTCATTCCGTCCGGCAGGTGAAGGTTGAGAAGACGATCACGAGCAGGACGCCTGTGGGGGCGGTGGGTCCCGTCAGGGCGCGAGCAGCAGGACGTCGTCCCGCTCCTTCGCCGCCGCGTAACGCCTCGCCACGTCCTGCCAGTTGACGACGCGCCACATCGCCTCGATGAAGTCCACCTTCTGGTTCTTGTACTGGAGGTAGAAGGCGTGCTCCCAGGCGTCGAAGACCAGGACCGGCACGGACCCCTGCCCGACGTTGCCCTGGTGGTCGTAGACCTGCTCCACGATCAGCCTGCCGCTGACCGGCTCGTACGCCAGCACGCCCCAGCCGGAGCCCTGCGTCGTCGCCGCGGCCTTCGTCAGCTGGGCCTTGAAGCCCCCGAAGGAGCCGAACGACTCGGTGATCGCGTCCGAGAGGTCACCGACACCGTCGGCCGCCAGCGGCTCGCCGCCGCCGTTGTCGCCCGTCATGTTGTGCCAGTAGATCGAGTGGAGGATGTGGCCGGACAGATGGAACGCGAGGTTCTTCTGGAGGCCGTTGATCGCGCCCCAGGACTCCTTGTCGCGTGCCTCGTCCAGCTGCTCCAGGGTGTCGTTCGCACCCTTCACGTACGCGGCGTGGTGCTTGTCGTGGTGCAGCTCGATGATCTGCGGATTGATGACCGGTTCGAGCGCCGCGTAGTCGTAGGGGAGTTCAGGGAGTGTGTAGATGGCCATGGCCGAGCCCTCCTGCTGCTTATTGCGCATCCTATGCAACTGCACGCTAACAGCAAGAGGGCCCGGTGTTGATCAGGCGTAAGTCCTAGTCCGCCGAGTCCCCCGAGCTGTCCGGGTCCGCCGCGTCCCGCGCCAGCACCGCGATGTCCGGGTAGTCGGTGACGACCGCGTCGACGCCGCGGCCGAAGTGCAGCGCGTACTCGGCGAAGGCGTCGCCGAAGTCGTTGGGGTTCGTGCCGCGCCGGAACTGCGCGGGCAGGTACTGGTTCTCCGCGCGGAAGGTGTACGCGCCCACCTTCAGACCCGCCTTGTGCGCGTCCGCCAGCAGGGTGAACGGCTCCACGACCGACGACTTGTCCGGGCCGATCCAGTCCGCGTACCGCGCGATCCTCCGCAGCCCCTGCGGCGTCATCATGTCCTTGTACGTGGTGGGGTCACCCGCCGCGACCAGGTCGTACGGCGCGCCCGTCGTCCCCAGCGCCTGCCAGAGCGGCAGCCGCAGCCGCTCCTCGGCGAACGCGGCGAGGCTGCTCGGCTCGAACGACTGGACCACGCACTCGTCGGCGTCCAGCCGGTGGCGCCGTACGATCCGCGCCAGCGCCGGCTCCAGGGGCAGCCCGATGGAGCGGAAGTAGGTGGGGTGCTTGGTCTCCGGGAAGACCGCGATCCGGCGGCGGTGGCGCCGGGACAGCTCGCGGGCCAGCTTCACGACCTCCTCGAAGGTCAGCACCGGCTCACGGCCGTCGAAGACGGTGTTGCGGTTACGGATCAGCGGCAGCCGCTCGACCGCCCGCAGCGTCTTCAGCTCGGCCAGCGTGAAGTCCTCGGTGAACCAGCCGGTCACCGCCCGCCCGTCGACCGTCTTCGTGGTCCGCCGGCCGGCGAACTCCGGGTGTTTCGCGACGTCCGTCGTCCCCGAGATCTCGTTCTCGTGCCGCACGACCAGCACATGGTCCTTGGTGGGGACGAGGTCGGGCTCGATCCAGTCGGCCCCCGTCTCCACGGCGTAGGTGTAGGCCGCGGTCGTGTGCTCGGGCCGCCAGCCGGCGGCGCCCCGGTGGCCGATGACGAGCGGCCGGCCGGGGCGCGGAGCGGCGGCGGTGGCGGGCCCCGCGCCGACGGCGCCCACGGCGGTGACGGCGGTGGCGGCACCGGCCGCGAGGAGGATCGAACGGCGTCTGGGCTGTACGGACATACGGGTCTCCCTCGTCGGACTCGTGAAGGTCAGCGGCAGCACGATAGGCAGGCGGGCGGGCCGAGTTGGCGCGGTGCACGGCGGATTCACCGGCTGTGCGACGGGCGGACACGGCACGTTCACCCTGCCCGCCGGGCAGGCTCCCGACCCCTCAGAGCCTGACGTCGGAGCGCGGCAGTTCGACGGTGATGCGCAGTCCGCCGGCGGGGCGTGGGGTGAGGGTGAGGGCGCCGTCGTGCGCGTGGGTGATCGTGTTGACGATGGCGAGACCGAGGCCGGTGCCCGCGTGGTCGGTGTGGACGCGTTCGGTGCCGCGCCGGAACGGCTCGGTGAGGGTCGAGGTCAGCTCGGGGGTGAGCCGCTCGCCGGTGTTCTCGACGGTGAGCACCACGGACCTGGGGTGGAGGCCGGTGTGGACCCACACGGTGCCGTGCCGGGGGAGATTGTGGACGATCGCGTTGTGCAGCAGGTTCGTGGTCAGTTGCAGCAGGAGCGCCGGGGACCCGGTGGTGGGGGTGATGTCGCCGGAGGTCTCGATGGTGATGTCCCGCTCCTCGGCGAGGGGCAGGAGCGTCTCCGTCGCCTCTTCGGCCAGCAGCGACAGGTCGACACGCTCTCCGGTGAAGGACCTCTGCTCGGCGCGGCTGAGCAGGAGCAGCGCCTCGGTGAGGTCGATCGCGCGGGCGTTGACGGCGCGCAGACGCTCGACGAGTCTGCCGGGCTCCCGGGTCGGATCCTGGTGGGCCACATCGAGGAGCGATTTCGAGATCGCGAGCGGTGTGCGCAGCTCGTGCGAGGCGTTGGCGGCGAATCGCCGCTGTTCGGCGACGTGGGCTTCGAGCCGGGCGAGCATCGTGTCGAAGCCGTCGGCGAGTTCACGGAACTCGTCCCTGCGGCCCGGCAGCCGGATCCGGTGGGAGAGCGATCCGTTCGTGGCCATGCGGGTGGCGTCGGTGATCCGGGTCAGGGGAGCGAGCATACGGCCGGCGAGGAGCCACCCTCCCAGCAGCCCGAACACCAGAAGGAACGCCATCACCGTGGCCGCCGTCGGGGCGAAACCGCGCACGAACGAGGTGCCCGGAGTCGCACGCCACGACCCCGCCTCGTTGGTCTGCAACCACCCCTCCCGCAGGAGGAACACGCCGATGGCGGCGAGCAGCAGCGCGCCCGCGACCATGAGGAATCCGGTGTAGCTGAGCGTCAGTTTGAGGCGCGCGCTCAGCCCGGGCCGCCTATCCACGGTCCCGCCCCTCGCCCGGTGCGCCGGGCGCCGCGTCGATGCGGTAGCCGACGCCCGGCACGGTGGCGATGATCCACGGTTCGCCGAGACGCTTGCGCAGCGCCGACACGGTGATGCGTACGGCGTTGGTGAACGGGTCGGCGTTCTCGTCCCACGCGCGTTCCAGGAGATCCTCGGCGCTGACGACACCGCCTTCGGCGCCGACGAGGACTTCGAGCACGGCGAACTGCTTCCTGGTCAGCGCGACATAGCGGCTGTCCCGGTAGACCTCTCTGCGGAACGGGTCCAGCCGCAGACCCGCGATCTCCCGCACCGGCGGCCTGCTGTGGGCGCGCCTGCGGTCGAGCGCTCTGAGCCTGAGGACGAGTTCCCGCAGATCGAAGGGCTTGGTCAGATAGTCGTCGGCGCCGAGCCCGAACCCGGACGCCTTGTCGTCCAGCCGGTCGGCGGCCGTGAGCATGAGGATCGGCATGCCGCTGCCGGAGGCCACGATGCGGGTGGCGACCTCGTCGCCGGAGGGCCCGGGGATGTCCCGGTCGAGGACGGCGATGTCGTACGCGTTGCTGCCCAGCAGCTCCAGAGCGGTGTCACCGTCCCCCGCGATGTCGGCCGCGATCGCTTCCAGACGCAGGCCGTCGCGGATCGCTTCTGCCAGGTAGGGCTCGTCCTCGACGATCAGCACACGCATGCGAGCGATGCTACGAGCGGGTGCGTATCGTCCGCGTATCCAAAACCGCATACGGCCCGGCAACACCGCGCCGCCTTGGCTGGGGCCATGTCCTTCAGCGAACCAGCGGGAACGGCGGCCCGGTCTCCGTCGGCCGCCCGTCTCACCGTCGAGCCGATCAGCGCCGCCGAGCACCTGGCGTTCGTACGGGCGCAGCGCTCCGTCAGCTTCCTCCAGACCCCGGCCTGGGGCCACGTGAAGACCGAGTGGCGCGCCGAGTCCCTGGGCTGGCGCGGCGGCGGGCGGCTGGTCGGCGCCGGGCTCGTCCTGCACCGCCGGGTGCCGCGTCTGGAGCGCTTCACCCTCGCGTACCTGCCCGAGGGCCCGGTCATCGACTGGACCGGTGAGATCGGCGCGTGGCTCGACCCGCTGGCGGCCCGGCTCAAGGCACAGGGCGCGTTCGCGATCCGGCTGGGCCCGCCGGTGCGTACGCACACCTGGAGCGCCGCCCAGGTCAAGGAGGGCATCGCCGACCCGGGCGTCAGGCGGCTCACCGACCTGCCGGGCGGGGCGGCCGACCCGGTCGGCGTCCGCGTGACCGGCGCGCTCAGGGACGCCGGCTGGCTGCCGCAGAGCCCGCGGGACGGCTTCGGGGTCGGGCACCCGCAGTTCACGTACGAGATCCCGCTGGCGGGCAGGACCGAGGACGACCTGATCAAGGGCATGAACCAGCTCTGGCGCCGCAACATCAGAAAGGCCGCCAGGGAAGGCGTCGAGGTCACGGTCGGGGAGGATCTGAAGGCGTTCCACGACCTCTACGTCCACACCGCCGAGCGCGACCACTTCACCCCCCGGCCGCTGCACTACTTCGAGACCATGCGCGAAGCGCTGTGCGCCGAGGACCCCGGGCGGATCACGCTCTATCTGGCGCGCCACCGGGGCGACCTGGTCGCCGCCACCATCCTGGTCCGCGTCGGCGGCCACGCCTGGTACTGCTACGGCGCCTCCTCCACCGAGAAGCGCGAGGTACGCGGCTCCAACGCCTGCCAGTGGGCGATGGTCCGCGACTCGCTGGCGGCCGGCTGCGACGTGTACGACCTGCGCGGCATCACCCCCACCCTGGACGCGGACGACCCGCACGTCGGACTGATCCAGTTCAAGGCCGGCACCGGCGGCCGGGCCGTACGGGGCGTCGGCGAGTGGGACCTGCCGCTGCGGCCCCTGGTCTACCGGGCCTTCGACCACTACATGAGGCGGCGCGAGCACCGCAGGGGAGGCGGGCGATGAGTCCGCGCGATCCCGCCGGCGAACCGTCCCGGACGGGGGCCCGCCGCCTGGGAATCACCGTCTACGGCTGCGGGCGGGACGAGGCCGCCCTGTTCCGGGAGATGGCCCCCGGTTTCGGGGTGGTGCCGACCATCACCGAGGCGCCGGTGTCCGTGGCCAATGTCGAACTGGCCTTCAGGAACCGCTGCGTCAGCGTGGGTCACCGGACCGGGATCACGAACGCCACTCTCCGCGCGCTCGGCCGATCCGGTGTCCGGTACATCTCCACGCGCAGCGTCGGCTACGACCACATCGATGTGACCTACGCGGAAAGCCTCGGCATTTGCGTGGGGAATGTCGCCTACTCGCCCGACAGCGTCGCGGATTACACGCTGATGCTGATGCTCATGTCGGTCCGCCACGCCACATCCATGGTCCGCCGCGGGGACGCGCACGACTACCGGCTGAACGACGTACGCGGGAAAGAACTGCGCGATCTGACCGTCGGAGTGGTGGGAACAGGGCGTATCGGCGCGGCGGTCATCGACAGACTGCGCGGGTTCGGCTGCCGGCCGCTCGCCCACGACCGTCACCCCGGAACCGCCGCCGATTACGTACCGCTCGACGAATTGCTGCGGCTGAGCGACATCGTGACGCTCCATACGCCACTCAACGCGGACACGCGTCATCTGTTGAATCGCCGGCGTATCGGGCGGATGAAACACGGTGCGTTCGTCGTCAACACCGGGCGCGGTTCACTCCTGGACACCGAGGCCCTGGTATCGGCCCTGGAGACCGGCAGGCTGGGCGGGGCGGCGCTGGACGTCCTCGAAGGAGAGGAAGAGATCTTCTACGCCGACCGCGGAGACGAACCCGTCGAAAGCAGAACGTTGCTGCGGCTGCGACAACTGCCGAACGTGCTGATCAGTCCGCACACGGCCTATTACACGGACCACGCCCTGAGCGACACCGTGCAGAACTCCCTCATCAACTGCCTTGACTTCGAAAGCGAGAACCGCCATGGCTAGGCCGAAGGTCGGCATCATATTCGGGGGCCGTTCCGACGAGCACCCCATCTCCGTCAAATCCGCGCGAGAGGTCGCCAAGAACCTCGACGCCGAGAAGTACGAGCCCTTCTACATCGGGATCACGAGGACCGGTGACTGGAAGCTCTGTGACGGCCCCGGCCCGGACTGGGAGAACGACGGCGGGTGCCGCCCGGCCGTCCTGGCGCCGGACAGCGGCATCCACGGACTGCTCGTCCTGGAGGAGGGAAAGTACGAAACGATCCGTCTCGACGTCGTGCTGCCCGTCCTGCACGGCCCGCAGGGCGAGGACGGCGCGACGCAGGGACTGCTGGAGCTGTCCGGCATCCCCTACGTGGGCTGCGGCGTCGCCAGTTCCGCCCTCTGCATGGACAAATCCCTCGCCTATGCCGTGGCCGGCGGCGCGGGCATCGCGACGCCGGACTTCCGCACCCTCACGGCGGGCGAGGACGTCGACGCCGACCGGCTCAGCTATCCGGTCTTCGTGAAACCGGCCCGTTCGGGGTCGTCCTTCGGCGTCAGCAAGGTCTCCGGAAAGGAGGACCTGCCGGGCGCGGTGGACATCGCGAGACGGTACGACTCGAAGGTGCTGATCGAAGAAGCCGTCGTCGGCGAGGAGGTGGGATGCGCCCTCCTGGGGAGCGGCCCGGATCTCACCGCGGGCGAGGTGGATCGCATCGCCCTGTCCCACGGTTTCTTCAGAATCCACCAGGAGTCCGAGCCCGAGCGCGGTTCCGACAACTCGAAGGCGGTCGTTCCGGCCGACATCCCGGCCGCGTCGCGATCCCTCGTCCAGGAGACGGCCAAGGCGGTCTACCGCGCCCTGGGATGCACGGGACTCGCGCGGGTGGACCTGTTCCTCATGGGCGACGGCAAAGTGGTGCTCAACGAGGTCAACACCTTTCCCGGCATGACCTCGTACAGCCGCTATCCGAGGATGATGGCCGCCGCGGGGCTGCCGCTCAGCGACGTGATCGACCGGATGCTGGCGTCGGCGCTGACCGGAGAGAGCCGATGAGGGACGACTTCGTCTTCGTGGACGAGTCCGTGCCCGGAATACGCTGGGACGCCAAGTACGCCACCTGGGACAACTTCACCGGCAGACCCGTGGACGGATATCCGGCCAACCGCGTCGTCGGCACGACGGCCCTGTGCGCGGCCCTGGCACGGGCGCGTGACGAGGTCCAGTCCCGCGGCTTCGGCCTGCTGCTCTGGGACGGCTACCGCCCGCAACGCGCCGTGGACAGCTTTCTGCGCTGGTCACGGCAGCCGGAGGACGGCCGGACGAAGCAACGGCACTATCCGAACATCGACAGGGCCGAGATGTTCGAGAAAGGCTATGTGGCCGCCAGGTCGGGCCACAGCCGCGGCAGCACCGTCGACCTGACGCTCTACCACCTGACCACCGGCGAACTCGCCCCGATGGGCGGTGGCCACGACCTGATGGATCCCCTCTCCCACCACGGAGCCCAGGGCATCACCGGCGTCGAGGCAAGAAACCGGCGGCATCTTCTCGCCGCCATGGACGCGTGCGGTTTCCGCGCGTACGACTGCGAGTGGTGGCACTACACACTGAAGGACGAGCCCTACCCGGACACTTACTTCGACTTCCCCGTCGGCTAGCGGAATCGTGCGGCCCGGGGCCGCCTACGGCGCGCCCCGCCGCCCCCGCGCCGCCGCCAGCCGCGCCAGATGGTCCTCGTACCCCTTCGTGTAGTACGCCGCCCGCTCCGGATCCGGGTCCACCACCGCCGTCGGCGTCGTCCACGCCGCGACGTCCAGCGCGACCCCGTGGCGCGCGGCCGACGCGAGGACCGCGCCGCGCGCGCCCACCTCGCCCTCCACGACGCGCAGCGGGCGGCCCAGCACATCCGCGAACAGCCGCATCCACGCGGGACTCCGCGTGCCGCCCCCGCACACCGCGAGGCTCCCCGTCAGCCCCGCCGCCTCCAGGCAGTGCCGGGCCGCGTACGCGATGCCCTCGCAGGTGGCGCGGATCAGATCCGCCGCCGTCGACTCCAGTGAGACACCGGTCAGTTGGGCCCGCAGCGCCGGATCCACGAACGGCGCGCGCTCGCCCGACGGCGCGAAGTACGGCAGCACCTTCACCCCGCCCGCGCCCGGCTCCACCGAGTCCAGCAGCGCGTCCACCTCCGCGTGGCCGGTGCCGGTCGTCGCCAGCACCCAGTCCAGCGCGGCCGTCCCGACCATCGCGGGCATGGCGCGCAGCCAGTGCCCCGGCCGGTCCGTGGAGATGTGCAGCCCGCCCGGCTCGCCGTCCAGGTCGAGCGTGTCCGTCGCGACCAGCGAGGCCAGGCAGGTGCCGATGATGAGCAGCCCGTCGCCCGTCTCGGTGACCCCCGCGCCCAGCGCGGAGGCCGCCAGGTCGTACGGCCCGTTCGCGATCCGTACGCCCGACGGCAGCTCACCGGTCGCGACCGGATCGCTGATGGGGGCCAGCAGCCGCGCCCGGTGCGTGAGCCCCAACTCCACCAGTACGTCACCGGAGTACGCGCGTGTCCTCGGGTCCAGGAACGGCATCGACGCGTCCGAGACGTCCGTCGCCCGCACCCCCGTCAACCGCTGGAAGACCATGTCCTTGCAGTACAGCGCCGCCGTCGCCGCGTCCAGGGCCGCGGGCTCGTACCGGTCGAGCCAGGCCAGCACCGGCCCCGGACAGCCCGGGAACATCGCGCTCCCGCTGTGCCGGAACACCGAGTCGAAGACACCGGACGCCAGCCACGCGTCCACGAACTCGTGGGCCCTGCCGTCCATCCAGGAGATCGCGGGCCGCACCGGCCGCCCCTCGCCGTCGACCAGCCACACCCCGTCGCCCTGACCGGTCAGCCCGGCCAGCTCCACCGGTTCCGGCAGGGCGGCGGTGAGCGTGTCGAGCGCGTCGACGACCGCGCCGTACAACTCCTCCATGTCCTGCTCGACATGGCCGCCGTGGATGTCCAGACGCACCGGGCGGGACTCGACGGCCAGCGCGTTGCCGCCCGCGTCGAAGGCCGCGGCCTTCACCGTCGACGTGCCGACATCGATACCGACGTACATCACGCTCTCCTCAGGTCCCAGGTCCCAGGCTCAGGTCAGACAGTGCGCCGGCGGCTCGCCCCTGGCGTACCGCGCCACCTCCGCCGCCGCGATCCGCGCCGCCTTGTGCGCCACGGCCTTGCTCGCCCCGCCCAGATGCGGGGTCAGCACCAGATTCGGGGTACCGAACAGCCGCGAGCCGGCCGGCGGCGGCTCCTGCTCGTACGTGTCGAGCGCCGCCGTCGCGAGCTGCCCGCTGTCGAGCGCGTCGCACAGCGCCTCGGTGTCGAGCAGCCCGCCGCGCGCCACGTTCACCAGGGCCGATCCCCGTGGCAGCAGAGCGAGTTCGGCCGCGCCGATGAGGCCCTGGGTCTCCGGGGTGAGCCGCGCGTGCAGCGTGACGACGCTCGACCGGGCGAGCAGCGCCTGGAGCGAGGGGGACCGCATGCCGTGCACGTCGCCGCGTACGTACGGGTCGTACACCTCCACCTCGGCGCCGAACGCGGTGAGCACCCGGGCGACCCGGCTGCCGACCGCGCCGTAACCGATCAGCCCCACCGGCAGGTCCTCCAGCTCCGGGCCGCAGCGCGAGTACGTGTAGTGCGTGGCGTCCCACTCGCCGTCCAGGGCAAGGGAGTTGTGCGCCTCGGGAATCCGCCGCAGCGCCGCCAGCAGCATGCCGACCGTGAACTCCGCCGTCGCCGCCGCGTTGCGCCCCGGCGCGAAGCAGACCTTGACCCCGCGCGCCCGCGCCGCCTCCACGTTGACGTTGACCGGGCCGCCCCGGCACACGGCGATCATCCGCAGCGCGGGCGACGCGGCCAGCACCCGCTCGGTGAAGGGCCCCATCTGGGTCACACAGACCTCGACCCCGTCCAGCGCCTCGATCAGCGCGTCCTCGCAGTCGTTGGCCTCGTCCACCTCCGCCACCTTGCCGAAGGGGGTGAGCGGCCAGGGAAGGGTGAGTTCGGTGATCTCGGCCGGGGCGGCGACGCCGCGCCGCAGGGCCTCGGTGATCAGGGAGTTGAGAACGAAATGGTCACCGGCGGCGAGGATCTTCACGTCAGGGCATCTCCTGTCTCGGCGTCGAACACGTGCGTGTGCTGCGGGTCGGCGGTGACGCGCACGGTGTCGTCCCGGTCCAGCCGGATCTCCGGGCCGGTCTCCACGACGAGTGGCCGGTCGACACCGTCGAGCGTGAGCGTGGCGATTCCGGACTCCAGGAGCGGCTCATGGGCGCTGACCGTAGCCCGTACGGAGCTGTCCGCCGCCCCGTGCGGCCCGGTGTCTCCCGTCCCGGCGCCCGGCTCACCCTCCCGGGTCAGCCGCAGGTCCTCCGGACGGATGCCGAGCACCACCGCGCGGCCGGCGGGCGGACCGGCCGGGCACGGGAACCGCACCGCGGGCCCGAGCCGCACCCACCCGCCGGCCTCCACGACGCCCGGCAGCAGATTGATCGCCGGTTCCCCCACGAAGTCGGCGACGAACACATTCGCCGGGGCGTCGTAGATCTCGTACGGAGTGCCCAGCTGCTGGATCACCCCGTCCCTCATCACCGCTATCCGGTCGGCGAGCGACAGCGCCTCCTCCTGGTCGTGGGTGACGAGGATCGTCGTATGGCCCAAGTCCCGCTGGATGCGCTTGAGTTCACGGCGGGTCGTGTCGCGCTGCGCGGCGTCCAGATGCGACAGCGGCTCATCCAGCAGCAGTACGTCCGGCTCCCGGATCAGGGCCCTCGCCAGCGCGACGCGCTGCTTCTGGCCGCTGGACAGACCGGCGGGCCGGGCGCCCAGCAGCGACCCGAGACCGATCCGCTCCGCCATGTCGCCGACCCGCCGGGCCCGTTCGCCCGCGTCGTACAGACCGCGCGCCGCCAGGCCGAAGCCGAGATTCTCCGCGACGGTCAGCGGCGGGTAGAGCGCGTAGTTCTCGAAGGCCACCCCCATGTTGCGCTCGCGCGCGGGCAGCGAGACGACGGAGTCCCCGCCGACCAGGATGTCGCCGCCCGTGACGGACTCCAGACCGGCGATCATCCGCAGCGTGGTGGACTTGCCGCAGCCGGACGGGCCCAGCAGACCGAGCAGTTCGCCCGAGCGCAGCTCGATGTCGATGCCGCGTACCGCGTCGACGGCGGGACGGCCGCGCGCCACATAGGTCTTGCGCAGCTCACGCAGGGCGAGTTCCGTCACCGCCCACCTCACAGACGTGGTAGGGGACCTTGTGTTCGTCCAGGTCGCGCAGCGCCTCGGGGGAGGCGCCGGCGTCGACGAGCACCAGATCGAACGCGGAGAGCGGGGCCAGCCGGTGCAGGGCGACCCGGCCGAGCTTGGAGTGGTCCAGCAGCAGGACGTTCTTGGCCGCCGAGCCGAGCATCGCCCGCTTCACGGAGACGATGTGCTGCTCCTGGTGGTAGGCGAAGCCCCCGGAGACGGCGGACGTGGAGGTGAAACAGACGTCCACCTGGAGGGACTGCACGGCCTCGACGCAGCTCACCCCGAGGAAGGAGGAGTGCAGGGGGTCGTAGTCGCCGCCGAGCGCCATCAGATGGATACCGCGCTCGGCGGACAGCAGATTGATCGCCTGGAGGAAGTTGGTGACGACGGTCAGCGGGGTGATGGAGCCGAGCCGGCGCGCGATCTCCAGCGTGGAGGTCGAGTCGTCCAGCATCACCGCCATACCGGGCTCGATCAGGGTCAGCGCGTGCCGGGCGACGGCCGCCTTCTCCTCGTGCATCGCCTTGAGCCGGAAGGCGACGTTCGACTCGAACACACCGGACGGCTGCGCGGTCACCCCGCCCCTGAACTTCCTTACGATGCCCTGCCGTTCGAGCTCGTCCAGATCCCGGTGGATGGTCATCAGGCTGACGTCGAAGCGGGTCGCCAGCTCGGCGGCGGTGCCCTCGCCCCGGGCGAGGACGTACTCGGCTATCGCCGCCTGACGCGGGGCGGGGCCGCGCTGCTGCTGGGTGCTCATGGGGTGATCCTTCGTCCTGGACGCTCCGGCCGGTCGGCCTCGAACAGGAGCAGGTTCTCAAGTCGCACGGAGAGCCGCACGGGGTCGTCCACGCGCAGACCCGCCGCGGCGGCGCGCGGCGCGACCAGCGACAGCTGCCGCCCGCCCGCCAGCCGGACGGTGACCTCGACGGCCCGGCCCAGAACCTCGGTGACATAGACGGTGCCGGCCAGCTCCAGCGCGCCGCCCTCCCCGCCCAGGGCGATGTCCCTCGGCCGTACGCCCAGCTGCACCGCCGTGCCCGGCGCCGCCGGCACGTCCACCGGCAGCTCGAAACCGCCCTCCGCGGACGCGAAGTGGCCGTCGGCGGTGACCGTCCCCGGCAGCAGGTTGACCAGCGGACGCCCGAAGGCGCGGGCGACGAACGTGTCGTACGGGCGGTGCCAGATGTCCTCCCGCGTCCCGGTCTGGACGATCCGCCCGTCACTGATCACCCCGATCCGGTCGCCGAGCGCCAGCGCCTCCACCGAGTCGTGCGTCACGTACAGCGTGGTGGTGCGCCGTACGTCGCCGATCGCCTTCAGCTCGGCGCGCATCGCCTGGCGGAGTTTGGCGTCGAGATGGGAGAGCGGTTCGTCCAGCAGGAAGGCGCGGGCGGGCCGTACGAGCACCCGGCCGAGCGCCACCCGCTGCCGCTGCCCGTTCGACAGCGCGCCCACCGGACGCTCCAACAGCCCCTCGATACCGAGCAGTTCGGCGGTCTCATGAACCTTGACGCGGGCCTCGGCGGCCGGCAGCCGGTACTTCGGCGAGCGCAGCGGCGAGGCGAGGTTGTCGTAGGCGGAGCGGTGCGGATAGAGCGCGTACGACTCGAAGCACATGGCCACGCCCCGGTCGTACGGCTCGACGCCCGTCATGTCCCGGCCGTCCAGCTCGACGGCCCCGGAGTCGGGCTCCGCCAGACCGGCGACGGTCTTGAGCGTGGTCGTCTTGCCCGCGCCGGAGGGACCGAGCAGACAGAAGAACTCGCCCTCGGCGACGGTGAGTTCGAGGCCGTCGAGCGCGGTGTCGCGCCCGTACGACTTGTGGACGCCGCGCAGCGCGATCGAGGCGGACCCGGTGGTCCCCGTCATGACTTCACCGCCCCGAACGACAGCCCGCGCACCAGATACCGCTGGATCGTCAGCGCCAGGATCAGCGGCGGAATCACCGACACGAGCGCGGCGGCGGCCGTCAGGTTGTACTTGGGCCGGTCGCCGCCGAGGAACGACAGCGCGCCCACGGTCACCGTCTGTGCCTCGGACGACGTGAGGATCAGCGGGAAGACGAAGTTGTTCCACGCGAAGATGAACGCCAGCAGCGACACGGCGGCGATGCCCGGCTTCACCAGCGGCAGCGCGACCCGGAAGAACGCCTGCTTGCGGGTGTACCCGTCGAGCAGCGCCGCCTGCTCCAACTCCGGTGACAGATCGGCGAAGTACGAACGCATGATCCAGACGATCAGTGGCAGCGTGACCAGTTGCAGCACCCAGATCATGCCGACGTACGTGTCGAAGAGCCCGAGCTGCTGATAGAGCACGAACAGCGGGATGATCACGGTCAGTTCGGGCGCGAAACGGAACGACAGCAGCGTGAACATCAGATTCTCCGAGCCGCGGAACCGCCAGCGCGCGGCGGCGTACGCGGCGGGCAGCCCGATCACCAGGGAGAGCCCGACCGCCCCCAGCGACACCACCAGGCTGTTGAGGAAGAACCGCACGAACGGCACACCCTCGTCCTGGCCCGCGCCGAGCACCGTCCGATAGGAGTCCAGCGTCGGGGTGAAGGAGAAGTAGGTGCTGAACAGCTCGTTCGCCGGCTTCAGGGAGAGGATCACCATCCACACCACGGGAAAGAGCGCGAAGACGAAGTAGAGGATCAGCGCGCCGTCGGCGGCGATCCCCAACACCCGCCGCCGCACGGCCCCGTTGGCCCTCGTACCGGACTGACGCTTCGTCACTTCGGCACCTCCGCAGCCCGGTTCTGGATCCGGCCCAGATAGCGCACCAGCACCATGGCCGCCAGATAGACCACGGCCCACAGCACGATCATGTAGCTCAGCCCGAACGAGTAGCGCTGGAAGCGGATCGCCTCCAGATACGCGCGGATCTGGAGCACCACCGTGGAGTCGCCGGGGCCGCCCTCCGTCAGGGCGTAGATGATGTCGAAGACCTTCAGCGAGTCCATGAACCGGAAGATCACGGCCACCAGGACGTACGGCCACAGCATCGGCATCGTCAGCTTGCGGAAGGTGAACCACCAGCCCGCCCCGTCCACCGCCGCCGCCTCGAACGGGGAGGCGGGCAGCGAGCGCAGCCCCGCCAGCGCCAGGATCGCGACGAACGGCGTGTAGACCCACACGTCCACGGCGATCGACGACAGCAGCGCGCCGGTGGGGGTGTCCGTCCACTGCACGCCGCCGAGACCGAACGGCCGCAGCAGATGGTTCACCACCCCGACCGACGGCTGGAGCATCAGCTTCCAGATGATCGCGGCGATCACCGGCGCGATCATCAGCGGCAGGATGAGGACCTTCTCCAGCACCCGCCCCACCAGGGTGGAGCGGTGCAGCAGCAGGGCGACCGCGACGCCGAGAACCGTCTCGACGGCGGCGGCGCCGACCGCGTACAGCACCGTCACCCACGCCGAGTCCCAGAAGGAGGAGTCGGTGAAGATCCGCCGGTAGTTCTCCAGGCCGACGAAGTCCGGCTGCGGCTTGCTCGCCGCGAAGTCGAACACCGTGTAGTAGAGGCCGAGTCCGAAGGGGTAGAGGATGCCGCCGGTCAGCAGCAGGGCGGGCACGATCAGCAGATACGGCCGGAGCGTCCGCCGCCACTTCGGCACCCCGCGCTCCGCGGGCGGGCCCGGTACCGCGGCCGACGCCTTCTCAGGGGCGCCGGCCACGGCCGCGTCGTCGGACGAGGCCGCCCCGTGATCGGCCTCCGTCGACGAGTTCATGGGGCGTCACCCGACCTTCGACGCCAGATCGTCGGCCAGGCCGTTCAGCACCGGCCCGGCGCTCTTGCCCCCGTATATCTCCTGGAGCGCCGACGCCCAGCTCGTGGTCGCGTCGAAGAACTGCTCCTGCGGGGTGAACTGGATCCGTGTCTGGTCCTGCACGGCCTCGAACGTCTCGATGAAGCCCGGGAGTTCACTCATCTTGTCCCGGTACGCGGGGTCCTCGCTCACCGACTTGCGCACCGGATCGATGTGGTTGTACTCGATCGCGCCCTTGCGCAGATGCTCCTTGCCGGTGGCCCACTGGAGGAACAGCCAGGCCGCGCTCTTCTTCTCGCTCTTCGCGTTCATCCCCAGCGACCAGATCCACATGTTCGTCGCCAGCGACCCGTCGGGACCCTTCGGCCCCGGATGGAAGGCGATCTTCCCGGCGGCGGGCGAGGCGCCCTTCACCGCCTGGAAGTACGCGGCGGTGTCCGCGTCGAAGAGCATCCCCGCCTTCTTCGCGCCCAGATCGCTGGAGCACTGGTACCAGGTGTACGACGTCCACGACGGCGGCCCGCCCTTCTTGACCATGTCCGCCCAGTCACGGGTGAACGTGATGGCCTCGGGCGAGTTCATGGCGGGCTTCAGGCTCTCGCCGTCGACCGTGAAGTCCTTGAGCTTGTAGCGGGAGAACATCGTCATGAAGCCGGGGTGGATCGTCGCCCAGCTCCGCGAGCCGCGCACCGCGACCCCGTACATTCCGTCGAAACCGGCGCCGGGCGCCTTGCGCTTGATGGTGCCGGCGAGTTCACGCAGCTCGTCGAAGGACTCCGCGGGCCGCAGCCCCAGCTTGTCGAAGACCTCCATGTTGTACGCCACGACGTTGGCCTCCCAGCCCCACGGCAGCGCGTACTGCCCGCCCTGGCCGAGCGGCGTCCCGGCCTTCAGAGACCACTGGGTGCCTTCGAGGAGGCTCGGCAGGAAGTCGTCCTGGTCCCATTCGGCGCCGGTGGCCGACTCGTTGCGCATCCACGGGCCGAGGTCCTCCAGCCAGCCCGGCGGGCCGTACTGCCACACCATGTAGGCGCCGAGCATGAAGATGTCGTACGACGCCCGGCCGCTGGAGAGATCCACCGTCAGCTTGTCGAAGTAGTTGTCCTCGGGGAACACGTCGTACTCGACCTTGATGCCGGTCTTCGCGGTGAACGCCTTGAGGTCGGCGATCAGGGCGTCCGTGTACGGGTGCTTGTTGAGCAGCGCCCTGACGGTCGTGCCCTTGTGCCGCCGCCAGTCGAAGGACCCGGTCACGTCGTCGGCCGCCGAACCGTCGCTCCTGCTGTCGCCGCCACCGAAGCCGGCCCCGCAGGCGCTCAGCAGCGGGACGGACGACGCCGCCGCCGCGAGGGCGAGAAACCGCCGCCGGTCGTGCCCGAGGTGCCCGTGCATGTCCATCCGTGACCTCCACGGTCCGAGCGGATAACGCGTTCCTTCGAGTGGTTAACAGAGCTTGGAACACCGGTAGTTGCGCGTCAATCCCTCGCGCATCGCAAACTCTCGGTGCAGAGTGAGAACTTCACAGAGGGAGCCGATATGTGGATGGGTATCGATCTCGGTACACAGAGCGTCCGTGCGGTGCTCGTCGGGGACGACGGGGCCCTGCTCGGCAGCGGCGCGGCCCCACTGGCCGGCAGCCGCGACGGGGTACGGCACGAGCAGTCGCCGGACGACTGGTGGGAGGCGGTACGCACGGCGACCGGCGGCGCGCTGGCGGCCGGGCCGGGCCGCCCCGTCCGCGCGCTCGCGGTGTGCGGCACGTCCGGCACGGTCCTGCTCACCGACGGCGCGGGCCGCCCGCTGACGCCGGGTCTGATGTACGACGACGGGCGGGCCACGGCGGAGGCGGCGACGGCGCGGGTGCAGCCCACATGGGCGCTGCCGAAGGCGATGTGGCTGCTGAAGCGCCGGCCCCCGGCGGTGGGCGTACACCTCACCCACCAGCCCGACTTCATCGTCTCCCGCCTGGTCGGCCGCCGTACGGCCACGGACTCCAGCCACGCCCTGAAGACGGGTTACGACCTGACGGCCGACGCCTGGCCGCACGAGAGGCTGGGCGAACTGGGATTGGAACCCGGCCTCTTCCCGGAGGTCGTACGCCCCGGCACCCGGCTCGGTGAGGTCGGCGCGGCGGGCGCGGCGGCGACCGGCATCCCCGCCGGCACGCCCGTCATCGCCGGGATGACGGACGGCTGCGCGGCCCAGATCGCCTCCGGCTCGCTGAGCGTCGGCTCCTGGAACTCGGTCCTCGGCACCACGCTCGTCCTGAAGGGCGTCACCGCCGAACCGGTCCACGACAGCACGGGAGTGGTCTACAACCACCGTGCCCCGGACGGCAGTTGGCTGCCCGGTGGCGCCTCCGGCGTCGGCGCGGGGGCGCTGGCCAACGCGTTCCCCGACGCGGACCCGGCGGGCCTCGACGCCCTGGCCCACGCGTACGAGCCGGCCACGGCGCTCGCCTACCCCCTGGTCTCACGCGGCGAACGGTTCCCCTTCCTCGCCCCCGACGCCACCGCGCTCCTCCTCGGCGAACCCGGGTCCGACGCCGACCACTGGGCGGCGCTCCTCCAGGGCGTCGGCCACACCGAGCGGCTCTGCCTGGACTACCTGGACCACCTCGGCGCCCCGCAGGACGGCCCGCTCACCTTCACCGGCGGGGGCTCGCGCAGCGCGTACTGGAACCAGCTGCGCACCGACATCCTCGGCCGTACCGTGCGCATCCCCCGCCACAGCGAACCCGCCCTCGGGATGGCGGTCCTCGCCGCGTACGGCGCGGGCGCCGCGCCCACCCTCGCGGAGGCCGCCGGGCGCATGATCGGCCTCGGCCACGTCCTGCGCCCCGACCCGGCCCGCACCGCGCGCTTCCTCGCGCCGTACCTGAGGATGGTCGACGAACTGGAACGGCGCGACTGGCTCCCGGCGCCCGTCGCCACCCACGCCCGCGCCCGCGCCCTGGAGGTTTCGTGAGTACAACCCTGCTGCTGGCCCGCCACGGCCAGACGCTCTGGCACGCCGAGAACCGCTACGCGGGCGTGAGCGACATCGGCCTCACCGACGAGGGTCGCGCCCAGGCGGTCCGGCTCGGCTGGTGGGCGGGCCGCCAGGCGGCGGCGGGCACGCCGATCGACGCCGTCTGGACATCCACGGTCCCCCGCGCGATCGCCACGGCGGAGCCCGCCTGCCGCGCCCTGGACCTCGTACCGAACCGCGAACACGACCTGCGCGAATGCGACTTCGGGGTGATGGAGGGCCGCACCCTGGCCGAGTTCGAGTCGGTGGACCCGACGGCTGCGGCGGCCTTCCGCGCCGACCCGGTTCTCAACCCCTTCCCCGACGCGGAGGACCCCCGCACGGCAACCACCCGAGCCACAACGGCCCTCCACCACATCGCCTCCTCCCACGAGGGCGGCCGAGTCCTGGTGGTGGCCCACAACACCCTGCTGCGACTGGCCCTCTGCGACCTGCTGTCGATCCCCCTGAGCGACTACCGCCGGGTGTTCCCGGCCCTGCGAAACGCGGCGGTGAGCGAGATCCGACTGCCGGGGGACGGCGAGGACGGGGGCGCGGCGCTGCTGTCGCTGAACGTGCCGTGCGAGAGGTAGCTCTGGGTGATTAGGTGATCGCGTTGGGTAGGATTCGCAGATGATCTCCAAGGGGCGACATCAAGATGGGGACGTCGCGGCGGCCCTCGACCGCGCGAAGAGGGCCGGATGCAGGGTGGTGCCCGATAAGAACGGCCATCGCTGGGGATGGGTGGTGTGCTGTTCTTGCGGGGTGCGCCACATCGTGTCCGGCACTCCCAAGAACCCTGGCAATGAGGCGAAGCGCATCGACCGCTTCGTCAGCGAACATCAGCACTGAAAGGAGCGTGCCGTGTCCGACTGGAGTTTCGTTCTCCGCCTCAACCAGCCGCTCACGCCTGAGCAGGCCGACGCATTCGACCACTGCGATGCCTTCGCCGACGGATCTGTGTCGTACACCCTCGGCCCTGAAGACCCCGGCCAATACGCGCACCACCCGGACCCCGCCGCATTGAGCGAGCTGTCGTGCGATGTCGAGGCACCCACGCTCTTGGACGCGGTCGCCCAGGTGGCGCGCGACATCCGGCTCATCCCCGGCCTGCGCGCAGTTGGCGTCCGCCATGACGACACGGTGACCCTCGCCGAGGCCGCGCAGCGGTACGGCCGCAGTCACGAGTCCCTGGTGGAACTCTCCCGTGGACACCACGGATCCATCGGATTCCCGGATCCGGAATCCGATTCGGAGGGAACGGTGTTCTACTCCGGACGCGAGATCGCGGAGTTCCTTCGAAGCATCGGCGACACCGTCCCCGAGACACCCCGCGAACTCGCCGTCGCCGACCAGGTGTTGCGCCTCGCTCACGAACTCGAAGGCCTCGACGTCGCGCCTGGCACACTGCGCGCTCTGGGCCTGCCCACCGCCTGAGGTGAAGGCGGGACCTCACGTTCCTGTCGGGCGTGGACGTGACCTCGTACGCCCCGCCGGTTGATCAGGCTCCGGCAGGGGACGACCCGCCCGACGTCAGGCGTCACGAACGGCGGACGTCAGCCCCGACGCCCGCCGCTGCCGTACGGCGCCGATCGCCGCGAGCCCCAGCGTCAGCAGCCCCGTCGCCAACAGCTGGTCACGCGTGGCCGGCTGACGGAGCATCAGGATGAAGACCGTCGCCATGCCCGCCAGCGCCACCCACGTCAGCCCGGGGTACAGCCACATCCGCACCACCAGCTTCTCCGGCGACTCGCGCTCCGTGCGGCGGCGCAGCAGGAGTTGGGAGACCGCGATGAAGGCCCAGACCACCAGGATCACCGCGCCCGTCATGTTCAGCAGCCACGCGAAGATGTCGTCCGGGCGCCAGTAGCTGAGCAGCACGCACACGAAGCCGAAGACCGACGAGGCGAGCACCGCGTGGCGCGGGACGCCGGACGTCACCCGGCCCAGGATCCTCGGGCCCTGGCCGCGTACCACCAGTGAGCGGGCCATGCGGGAGGCGCCGTAGATGTTGGCGTTCATCGCCGACAGCAGCGCCACCAGCACCACCACGTTCATGATCTGGCCCGCGCCGGGGATGTCGAGCTGGTCGAGCATGGCGACGTACGGGCCCGAGCCCTTCTCGACGATCCGCGCGTCGTTCCACGGCACCAGCGTGACGATGACCGCCATCGAGCCGATGTAGAACAGCGCGATACGCCACATCGCCGTCCGCACCGCCTTCGCGACGCCCCGCACCGGATCCTGCGACTCGGCCGCCGCGATCGTGACCGTCTCCAGACCGCCGTACGCGAACACGGAGGCCAGCAGTCCGATCACCAGGCCCTCGGAGCCGTTCGGCAGGAAACCGCCGGCGCCGGTCAGATTGCCGAGGCCGGGCGCGTCGGTGTCGGGCAGGACGCCCAGGACCGCGAGCACGCCGAGCACCAGGAACAGCGCGATCGCACCGACCTTGAGCGAGGCGAACCAGAACTCGAACTCGCCGAAGTTCTTCACGGCCGCGAGATTCGTCCCCAGGAAGACCAGCATGAACAGCGCCACCCACGCCCACTCCGGCGTGCCCGGCCTCGGCAATCTGAC
>NZ_MDCR01000272.1 GCF_001723055.1 Streptomyces niveus | reverse complement strand
ACGGCGGTCAGCGCGCTGACCCGCGACCGCGCGGTCTGACGGACACGCGCGTCCGCCGGCGTGAATACGTCCCGGCGCGTCCGCCCGGTGTGACCACGTCGTCGGGCGCCCCGCCATACGGGTGACATGGAGCCGGTCTCCGTAGCCCTGGTGGATGAACCTCGTTGCCCGGTGGGGCGGACCATGGCGGGTCGCTCCCCGAAGACGAGTGCGACGACGAGTGCGACGACGCGCGCGAGTACGAGCGCGAATACGAGCCGAAGGGCGAGTGCCCCATGAGTGCCGCTTCCACGCCGGATTCCCGGCGACACCGAGGGCGGGTCGTCATGCTCGTCGACAACGCCGTCAACGGCGACTCCCGCGTACAGAAGGCCGCCCGCTCCATGGCCGACGCCGGCTGGGACGTGGTCCTGCTCGGCCAGTCACCGGACCGCGACCGGCACCGCTGGACCATCGGCGCCGCCCAAGTCCGGCTGGTCCCCGTCGTGATGACCCTCGCCAAACGCCGCAGGGACTACCGAAGGGTCATCCTGCCCCGGCTCTTCGCCTACCGGCGCGGCGGCATCGCCCACCACCGCAGGCAGTGGGTCAAGGCCTGGCGCGCCGATCTGCTGGCCCGCAGATCCGCCGAGGGCCGGCGGTTCCTGATCCGGCGTGCCGCCGCCCGCGTCCTCGGCCGCTGGGTCGGCTTCCGGCACCGCCAACTCGCCCTGGTCGAGGGCAGACGCAACCCGGACTCGCTGCCCGAGCGGCTGCGTACGGCCATGTGGCGGGCCCTGCTCGGCGACCGCTGCTGGCGCAGGCTGGAGCCGTACCTGTGGGACTACGAGTTCGCCTTCGGCCCCCTCGTGGACGCACTCGAACCCGATCTCATCCACGCCAACGACTTCCGGATGATCGGCGTCGGCGCCCGTGCCGTGCACCGCGCGCGGGGCCGGGGCCGGGACGTGAAACTGGTCTGGGACGCGCACGAGTATCTGCCCGGCATCAAGCCCCGTGCCGGATACCGGCGTTGGATGCCCGCCCATGTCGCGCACGAACGGGAGTACGGGCGCTGCGCGGACGCCGTGGTGACCGTCTCCCAGCCCTTGGCCGAGCTGCTGCACCAGGAGCACCGGCTGCCCCGGATGCCGGTCGTCGTGCTCAACGCCCCCGGCGGCGGCCCGCCCGCCGACCGCGCCCAGGAAAAGGTGCCGGATCTGCGGGAGTTGTGCGGCATCGACGCCGACACACCCCTGCTCGTCTACAGCGGCGCCCTCGCCCCACAGCGCGGGCTCGCCACGCTCATCGAGTCGCTGCCTCAACTGCCGGGCGCGCACGCGGCGCTGGTCGTCCCCGCGCCCGACGGGTGGGTCGTGGGCAAGGTGCTCGACCACGCCGCCGAACTCGGTGTCGCCGACCGGGTCCACCCGCTGCCGTACGTACCGCACTGGCAGATCGCGCCGTTCCTGGCCACCGCCGATGTCGGCGTCATCCCGATCCACCACTGGCCGAACCACGAACTCGCCCTGATCACCAAGTTCATGGAGTACGCGCACGCCCGGCTGCCCATCGTCGTCAGCGACGTCCGCACCATGGCGGCGAAGGTGCGCGAGACCGGGCAGGGCGAGGTGTTCCGGGCGCAGGACACGGCGGACTTCGTACGGGCGGCGCGCGCCGTGCTCGACGACCCGGCCGCCTACCGGAAGGCGTACGACGACCCGGAACTGCTCGCGGAGTGGACGTGGGACGCGCAGGCCGCCGTCCTCGACGGCGTCTACCAGGGGCTGTTGGCCGACCCGGCGAAGGTGACCGCCCCCGTGACGGCTCTGCCGGACGGGACGGTTGCCGAGGAGGAGGAGCCGGAGCCCGGCGACCCGGCGGGTGCCGCCGCCACCTGACCCACCGCCACCTGACCAAGCGATCACGTGACCATACGGCCGTACGGGCGTTGATGTCCTCGAACGTCGGGAGACGTCACCGGCGTCGGGGGAGCGCCGCACCCAACGAGCCGGATGGAAAGTGAGTCACCGTGCACAGGTCCGCGTACGAGCAGATGGAGCTCTGCGTCAAGGAGTACATGCCCACGACCGGCCGCCACCGGGTGGTCGACCTGGGCTCGCGCATCTCGCCCAAGCAGTCCCTCACCCATCGCGGTCTGCTCGGCGAACGCGATGTCGAGTACATCGGCGTCGACGTGCTCGACGGTCCGAACGTCGACATCGTGATGCCCGCGCCGTACCGCATTCCGGTACGGTCCCGGACCGCCGACTTCGTGATGTCGGGGCAGGCGTTCGAGCACATCCCGTTCTTCTGGGCGTCGATGATGGAGATCGCCCGCGTCCTGCGGCCCGGCGGCCTGGCCTTCGTCACCGCGCCCTCGCGCGGCCATGTGCACGACGCGCAGGACTGCTGGCGCTACTACCCGGACGGATTCAGGGCCATGGCCGCCTTCACCGGGCTCGAACTGGCCGAGGCGTACACGGACTTCCCGCCGATGAAGGGCATCCGCTTCGACTACGCCGCCATCGACGGCAAGCGCGCCTACTGGGGCGACTCGGTCGGCGTGTTCCGCAGGCCGCGGCGGCCGAGGCGACGGCTGTGGGAGTACGCGGTACGGGAGTTGACGGTCCGTTACGCGAACCGGGTCGGGGGCGTCGACGGTATCCCGCTGCCCGAGCCCGTCGAGGGGCGGGAGCGCTGCGGCAGAGGGACCCCTGCCGCCGCTCCCGCCGTCGCACCTCTCGTACCCGCGCCGAGCCCGGAGGCACAGCCCGGCCCCGTCCAGCCCGTAACGGCTGACTTGCACACGAAAGAGGCATAAACCAACGAGAGTTGACGAAAGGTGACATCGGTGGAGTTCTCCGCGTACCGTCCGTCCGCATGGCATGGCGAAACGCAGTGAACGGCACACTCGAAAAGCTCACCGGATATCAGCTCAGGCGGATCCCCGTCCCCGCCCCACGGTCAACCGTGCCGGCGACGCCGACGCCCCCCGCCGTACCGGCGGCGCCCAAGCCGAAACCGAAGCCCAGGCCGAAGCCGGCGGCGCTCCCCGCCGACTACGACGACGAGGCGAAGGAGATCATCCGCGCGGTCAAGCCGTACACGATGACCTCTCCGGAGCGGCTCAACGCCTTCATCCTCGCCACCCGCCATGTCGTACGGCACAGCATCCCCGGTGACATCGTCGAGTGCGGCGTCTGGCGCGGCGGCTCCATGCAGGCCTGCGCCAAGGCGCTGCTCGCGCTCGGCGAGAGCGACCGCGACCTGCACCTCTTCGACACCTTCGAGGGCATGCCGCCGCCCACCGCCGAGGACCTGCGGCGGGACGGCAAGTCCGCCGAGGATCTGCTCGCGGCGCAGGGCAAGGACCGGCCGATCTGGGCGATCGCCTCGCTGGAGGACGTACAGGCGGGCTTCGAGCAGGTGCCGTACCCCGGCGAGCGCGTGCACTACGTGCAGGGCATGGTCGAGGACACCGTGCCGCAGCAGGCGCCCGAGCAGATCTCGATCCTGCGCCTGGACACCGACTGGTACGCCTCCACCAAGCACGAACTGGAGTTCCTCTACCCCCGGTTGGTGAGCGGCGGGGTACTGCTCATCGACGACTACGGCTACTGGCAGGGGTCCCGCCAGGCCGTGGACGAGTTCCTGGAGAAGACGGGCGAACGGCTGCTCATGCTGCGCATGGACGAGGGCCGGATCGCGGTCAAGCCCTGAATCCGCGCCCGTTCCACCGCAGTTCGCAAGTTCAGAAGTTCGGAAGGACCGTGCACCGCGCATGACCCCCCGCCTCACCGTCGTCGTGCCCATCTACAACGTGGAGGACTATCTCGACGACTGCCTACGCTCCCTGGCCGGACAGACCATGGCCGACTCCGAGGTCGTCATGGTGAACGACGGTTCCACGGACGGAAGCGCACGGATCGCGAGACGGTTCGCCGAGCAGGACGACCGGTTCCGGCTGGTCGAGCAGCCGAACGCCGGGCTCGGCGCGGCACGCAACACCGGAGTCCGGCACGCCCGGGGGGAGTTCCTCTCCTTCGTCGACAGTGACGACGTCGTGCCGGACGACGCGTACGAGCGCATGCTCGCCGCCCTCGACGCCTCGGGCTCCGACTTCGCCACCGGAAATGTGCTGCGGCTCGGCCCCGGCGGCGCGCTCGTGCAGGCGCCGATGTTCCGCAAGCCGATGGCGACGGAGCGCTCAGGGACCAGGATCACCCGCGACTGGGTGCTGCTCGGGGACCGGATCGCCTGCAACAAGGTCTTCCGGAAGTCCTTCTGGGACCGGCACTCCTTCGCCTTCCCGTCCGGGGTGCTGTACGAGGACATCGCCGTCGTGCTGCCCGCCTACTTCCTGGCGGGTGGCGTGGACGTGCTGTCCGCACCCGTCTACCACTGGCGGACCAGGGACGGCTCGATCACCGCGAAGCGCGCCGTACCGAGGGGAATCCGCGACCGGGTCACCGCCGTCACATCGGTGAGTGACTTCCTCGCCGAACAGGCACGGGAACGGGCGGGCGGCGACAGCGATGTCAACTGGACCGACGCGCGCCGCCGTTACCACCAGCATGTGCTCGCCGGCGATCTGTGGCTGTTCATCGAGGCGCTGCCCGACGGCGACGCCGAATTCCACGAAGCCTTCCTCGACCACGCCAACTCCTTCGCCGCGACGGTCGACCAGAGCGTCTTCGACGCCCTGCCGCTGCATCTGCGCGTCAAGTGGCATCTGATCCGCGAGCGCCGGATGCCCGAACTCCTCGCGCTGCTCGCCCACGAGAAGGCCGACCCCGGGGCCTTCGGCGTCCGGGGACTGCGCAGGTCCCGCGCCGAGTATCCGGTGCTCACCGGCGGTCTGCCACGGGCCGTCGCCACCCTCAGGCCCAAGGAGCTGCCGGTGACCTCGCATCTCACCGAGGCCGTATGGCGCGAAGGGCGACTGCACCTCAAGGGCTACGCGTACGTACGCAACGTGCCGGCCGACGCGCGCCGCAAGTCCGTCAAGGCGGCCTGGCTGCGCACCGGGCAGCGGCGGGTACTGCCGCTGCGGACGCGCACGGTGCGGATGCCGGCGGCGACGTACGAGTCCAGGCAGGGCCTGCACGCCTACGACTGGGCCGGGTTCGAGACCGTCGTCGACCCGCGCCGGCTGCTGCGGAGCCGTAAGTCAGGCTCCGCCCGCACCGTCTGGAAGCTGGAGATGGGCGTCATCGGGGCGGGGCGGCTGCGCCGGGGCCCGCTGCGGCTGACGGGGTCGGCCGGGGCGCCCGCCGTACCGGCCGTGCACTACGTGGACGACACCACGCGCGTCGTGCCCGCGCTCTC
>NZ_MDCR01000271.1 GCF_001723055.1 Streptomyces niveus | reverse complement strand
GGGGGGGGAACGGAGCGGGCCCCGGGCGCGAGTCGCGTCCGGGGCCCGGAGATCCGGTCGAGCGGGGACGCTCAGCCCTCGTTCTTCGCGTCCGCGGGCTTGTCGTCCGCGGGGGCGTCGGCCTTGGCGTCGGCCTCGGTCGCGGTCTCGCCGGAGGAGGCCTCGACGGTCTCGGCGGACTCGTCCGTCTCGTCCGTCTCCTCGTCCTCCAGGTCGACGACCTCACCGTTCGTGTCCGTCACCTTGGCGGACTCGACCACCACGGCGAGCGCCTTGCCGCGGGCGACCTCGCCGACGAGCATCGGCACCTGGCCGCCTTCGACGACGGCCTGCGCGAACTGGTCGGGCGACATGCCGGAGGACTGCGCGCGACGCATGAGGTGCTCGGTGAGCTCCTCCTGGTTCACGTTCAGCTTCTCCTTGTTGACCAGCTCGTCGAGGATGAACTGGGTCTTGATGCCCTTGACCGCCTGCTCCTTGGTCTCCTCGTCGAACTCCTCCTCCGTCTTGCCCTGGATCTCCAGGTACTTCGGAAGGTCGAGGCCCATCTGACCGAGCTGGTGGTGCTCCAGGTTGTGCTTGCGGGTCTTGATCTCGTCCTCGAGAAGCTTCTCGGGGATCGGGACCTCGGCCAGCTTCAGCAGCTCGTCGAGGACGCGCTCCTGGGCCTGGGTGGCCTGGTCGTACTGCTTCATGCTGCTGAGGCGCTTGCGGCTGTCCGCCTTCAGCTCCTCCAGGGTGTCGAACTCGCTGGCCATCTGCGCGAACTCGTCGTCCAGGTCGGGCAGCTCGCGGGCGGCGACCTGGGTGACCTTGACGGAGACCTCGGCGTCCTTGCCCTCGGCGGTGCCGCCCTTGAGCTGGGAGGTGAAGGTGGCCTCGCCACCGGCCTCCAGGCCGGTCACGGCCTCGTCGATGCCGTCGAGCAGCTCGCCGGAGCCGATCGTGTACTGCACGGCACTGGCGACGCCGTCCTCCAGGACCTCGCCGTCGACCTTGGCCTCAAGGTCGATCGTCACGACGTCGCCGTCGGCGGCGGCGCGCTCCACGGGGTTGGTGGAGGCGAAGCGCTCACGCAGCTCGTCGACGGACTTGTCGACGTCCTCGTCGGACACGTCGACCGCGTCGACGGTGACCTCGATGCCGGAGTAGTCCGGGATCTCGATGACCGGGCGGATGTCGACCTCGGCGGTGAAGGAGAGCAGCTCGCCGTCCTTCAGCTCCTTGATGTCGACCTCGGGCTGCCCGAGGACATTGAGCTCACCCTCGTTGACGGCCTCCGTGTAGAACTTCGGAAGGGCGTCGTTGACGGCCTCCTCCAGCACAGCTCCACGGCCGAACCGCTGGTCGATGACGCGGGCGGGGATCTTGCCCTTACGGAAGCCCTTCACCGTGACCTGCTCGTTGATCTTCTTGTACGCCGCGTCGAGGCTGTCCTTGAGCTCCTCGAAGGGCACCTCGACAGTGAGCCGAACCCGGGTCGGGTTCAGGGTCTCCACGGCGCTCTTCACGGTTCGGTCTCCTTGGTGGCTGATTCTGGGGTTCTGCCGCCCACCGTGACTTCCGGCGGACCAGCGGATTCGGCCCGGTTCTTCGCAGTCTCTTCAGACACACGGGCACGCAGCTTGCATAGTAGCCGCAAGCAGGATGAGGCCCACAACGCGATCATGAACAGGTACGTGTACTGATGGTCGGGGTGGCCGGATTCGAACCGACGACCTTCCGCTCCCAAAGCGGACGCGCTACCAAGCTGCGCCACACCCCGTCGGTGCGACACGTAGGGTACATGCCCGCGAGCGGTACGCCGGACCTAATAACCGCGGGAGATGTGGTGTGCGTGGGACGCCGCCGACCCGCTACGATGTTTCCGGTGCCACGGTCCTCGTGACCTGCGGCCCGTGCGGGCGTAGCTCAATGGTAGAGCCCTAGTCTTCCAAACTAGCTACGCGGGTTCGATTCCCGTCGCCCGCTCCACATGACTCAGGGCCAGGTCGGAGAATCACTCTCCGAACTGGCCCTGAGTCGTTGCGCATGCCGCCGGCGGCGGACGTGACACCACGCCGTCCCGGCGGGGAGCTAGAAGCTGATCTGGTTGATCGTCTCCGCTATCGAGTCCATGAACCTGTTCACCGACGGCGCCATGTCCGTGGAGGCCAGGAAGAAGCCGAACAGGATCGCGACGATGGCGGGGCCGCCCTTCAGGGAGCCGCCGCGGATCAGTACCACGAGGACGATCGCCAACAGCAGCACCACAGACAGTGAAATGGCCACAACTGATCACACCCTCGGTCGGTCCGCCTTGCCGGCCGCGGGAGCTCACGGCCTCGCACATTCCCGCTGCCTCCATCGTGCCACCAACCTCCGCCTGTGTGTGCGTCCGTGACGAATCATCGAGGGATGGATCACGCCAATCGCGTGGCCGGCGTGCCGGGTGTCGGGGCGGTTACGCCTGAGGCGGGGGATAAATACGGACGTCAATTCGAGGTGAGTACGGAGCCGTTCTCACAGCTCCTTCACAGGTAATTCGAGTCGACGTCGGGACAGTTCACCCCAGTGAATTCACGCGTAGTCACCATGCGCGGCGGACCCTGATGATATGCACCATTTAAGGGGGATTAAAAGGGGCATATCTACCGGTGGGCGACTGTTTCGGTGCCGAACACCCCAGTTGCGCGGGAGGTTTTACTCCGCGCATTGTGCCGGGCTAGGGTTAATCAGATGTCTCACGCTCCGCACGGATATGAGAGGGCCCCGCTCCCCCAGACCGGGGAGTTGGATCCCATCCCCCCAACGGCACAGACCTCATCGGCCGCTGTGGCCGAAACCCCTGTACGGACCCCTCAGGTTTCCGCGAAGCCGGCGCCCCCCACGCCCAAGACGTCCACGAAGCGAGACGCGTTCTTCGACAACGCGAAGTACCTGGCCATCGTGCTGGTGGCGATCGGCCACGCCTGGGAGCCCGTGATGGAGGGCAGCCGGGCGACGAAGGCGCTGTACATGGTCGTCTACTCGTTCCACATGCCGGCCTTCATCATCATCTCCGGCTATTTCTCCCGGAGTTACACCGGCAGACCGCGGCAGATCAGACGTCTGCTGACCGGGGTCGCCGTCCCGTACATCGTCTTCGAGGTGGCGTACTCGCTGTTCAAGCGGGCCACCAACGATCCGGACCACCCGATCAGTCTGCTCGACCCGTGGTATCTCACCTGGTTCCTGGCCGCGTTGTTCATCTGGCGGCTGACCACCCCGATCTGGCTGTCCCTGCGTCATCCGCTGCCGGTCGCCCTCGGTATCGCCGCGCTCGCCTCCTTCACGCCGAACATCGGCGAGGACCTCAATCTCCAGCGCGTGCTCCAGTTCCTGCCGCTGTTCGTCCTCGGACTCCTCCTCAAGCCCGAGCACTTCCAGTTGGTCCGCCGCCGGGAGGTCAGGCTGCTGGCCGTGCCGGTCTTCGTGGGCGCGATCGCCTTCGCGTACTGGGCGGCCGTACGGATGCAGAACGCGTGGTTCTACCACAACAGCGCGGCCCAGGATCAGGGCGCGCCGTGGTGGCTGGGCGTCGTCATGACCTTCGCGCTGTTCGGCTGCTCGGTGGTGCTGACGGCCGCGTTCCTGGCATGGGTGCCGCGCCGCAGGATGTGGTTCACGGTGCTCGGAGCGGGCACGATCTGCGGCTACCTGCTGCACGGCTTCCTCGTCAAGGGAGCCGTCTACAGCGGGATCTTCGACACCAACACCTGGCTGACCGAGCCCGCCGGCCGGGTCTTCCTCACCCTCCTCGCGGGTGTCGCGATGACGCTGCTGTGCACGCCGCCGGTCCGCCGGCTCTTCCGCTTCGCGACGGAGCCGGAGATGACGTGGGCGTTCCGGCGGGACGCCGTCGGGCGGTCAGGGAAGCAGGCCGAGTAGCCGCCGTACCTCCGCGTATTTCTCGGTGAGCCTGATCCGGGTCGCCTCGTCCAGTACGGCGAGGCGGCCCGGATCCGCGTTGTGCGCCAGATCCGACTCCTTGACGAGGAGCGCGCCCGGCGTGGCCAGGATCCGGCGGGTGTACGTGACGGTGTCCTCCCCCGTCAGCTTCGTCACCGCCAGGACCATCTCCTTCACCGCGGCCGGCAGCGCGGCGGCGTCCAGCCACGCGCGGGAGAGCGCGTCGTCCTCCACGGAGTCGTGCAGCCAGGCCGCCGCGATCTGCTCGTCCGTGCCGCCGCGCGACCTGACCCCGTCGGCGACCGCCTGAAGGTGTTCGGCGTACGGCCTGCCCGCCTTGTCGGTCTGGGTGGCGTGCGCCTCGCGGGCGATCAACTCCACCTCGGCCAGGCTGAGATACGTCATGCGGCCAACTCCGTGGGTAGGTCAAAAGTTGCAGGATAAATCGTTTGGTAAACTAATTACTGACGCATCCTTGACGCGCCTTTGACTTGATGGAGGAACGGTCCCATCGGACACGCAGACACGCTCATAGCCATGGGTGGCGCCTTCCTCGCCGCCGCTCTCCTCGCCCGCCTCGGCAGCCGGATCGAGCTGCCGACGATCCCGCTGTTCATCCTGGCCGGAATCCTGCTCGGCCCGCACACGCCCGGCATCGTGCTCGTCTCCGATCCGCACGAGCTGGAGATGCTGTCGGCCCTCGGCCTCGTACTGCTGCTCTTCTACCTCGGTCTCGAATTCCATCTGGACGACCTCAAGGCGGGCGGCCGGAAGATGGCCCTCGCCGGCGGCGCGTATCTCGCGCTGAACGTCGGCGCCGGGCTCGGCTTCGGCTTCGCGCTCGGCTGGGGCACGTCCGAGGCGCTGGTCCTCGCCGGTGTGCTCGGAATCTCCTCGTCCGCGATCGTCACCAAGATCCTGGTGGACCTCGGCCGGATCGGGAATCCCGAGACCAAGCCGATCCTCGGGATCATCGTCGTCGAGGACATCTTCCTGGCGCTGTACCTGGCCGCGCTCCAGCCGATCCTGTCCGGGGCCGACAGTCTCTCCGCCGCGATGACCGACGGCGGCAAGGCGTTCGGCTTCCTGCTGCTGCTGGCGCTGGCCGCCCGCTTCGGCAAGAAGGTCATCGGCCGCCTCATCAACACGAAGGACGACGAACTGCTCGTCATCTCCTTCCTGGGCGCCGCGGTCTTCATGGCCGGGGTCTCCGAGTGGTTCGGTGTCGCGGACGCGATCGGCGCGTTCATGGTCGGTCTGATGCTGGGCAGTACGACCTCCGGCGACCGGATCCGTACCCTCGTACACCCGCTGCGCGACGCCTTCGGCGCCATCTTCTTCTTCGCCTTCGGGCTGTCCATCAACCCCGGCGACCTGCCGACGGTGCTGTGGCCGGTGCTGGCCGCCGTCGCCCTGACGCTGACGATGAACATCCTGGCCGGGCTGGTGGCCGCCCGGGTCTACCGCTTCGGGTCAGGACCCGCGGCGAACATCGCGACGACGCTGGTCGCGCGGGGCGAGTTCGCCCTGATCCTCGCGACGATGGCGGCGGGAGCGGCGCTGGACTCGCGGCTGGCACCGTTCATCGCGGGCTACGTCCTGATCCTCGCGGTCCTCGGCCCGCTGGCGGCGGCCAAGTCGCACTGGCTGGCGCGGGTGTTGCCGGGTGGTGGTCGCGGCGGCGGTGACGGGGAGTCCAGCGACGAGTTGTCGCTCGCGAAGACGTCCGGGGCCTGAACCGGGGCGGGGGCCGGTGCGCCAGCGCACCGGCCCCCCAACTGGTGTGAGGACGCCTGGCGTTAGGACGCGAGTATTACGACGCCGGGTGTTCCGGCGAGTAGTCGCGTCCGAGCAGCAGCAGCGGTGTGGTCAGGAGCAGCAGCCCGGCGAGCGCGATCGCCGTACGCGGGCCCGTCATGGCTGCCAGCAGCCCCCACAGCGCCGTCAGCGCCGCGGTGGTGGTCTTGGTCGTGACCGACCACGCGGACAGGGTGCGCACGACCCGGTCCGTCGGGGTCTGTTCCAGGCGGTAGGTGGCGTACACCGGGTTGAAGACACCGATACAGGTGATCAGCGCCAGTTCGACCGTGATGACGAGCGCCATCCCGCCGATGCCGGGGCCGACGAAGGCCAGGGCGAGCGGCCAGCACGCACGCAGGGTCCCGGCGGTGAGCAGCACCCGGTGGCGGCCGAACCGGGTGACGAGCGGCTGCGAGAGACGTGAGCCGATGATGCCGCCGACACAGGGCACCGCGAACGCCACGGCGTACTGCCAGGGGGCGAACCCGAGCGGGCCCAGCATGAGGAAGGCGATCAGCGGTACGGGCGCCATGATCAGGCCGTTGACGAGCGCGGTGTTGAAGAACAGCGGGCGCAGCGCCGGGTGGGCCAGGATGTACCGCCACCCCTCGAACACGTCGGCGGCGCGGAACCGCCGGTCCCCGGTGCGTACCGGACGCGGCTCCTGCCCGCCGATGGCGCGGATGCCGACGGCCGACAGGAGGAAGCTGACCGCGTTGGCCACCACGGTCGTCAGCGGGCCGAGCAGGCCGATCGCGGCGCCGCCGAGGGGCGGTCCGAGGATGGTGGTGGTCCAGGTCGTGGACTCGAAGCGGCCGTTCGCGACGAGCAGGTCCTCGGGGCGTACGAGCCACTTCAGGTAGGCGCCGCTCGCGGCGGTGAAGGTGATGTCCGCCGCGGCGACGACGATCGACACGAGGAGGAGTTGGGCGAAGCCGAGCGCGCCGACGGCGTACGCGGCGGGGACACTCATCAGCGCGGCGAAGCGGATCAGGTCCATCGCCACCATCACAGGGCGCTTGCGGCGGAACTCCACCCACGGCCCGAGCGGTACGGCCACCGCGGCGCCCACCGCGAGTCCGGCGGCGGCCAGCAGCGAGACCTGGGCCGGGCCGGCGTGCAGGACGAGGATCGCGATCAGGGTGAAGGCGTCGAAGGCGAACCTGGTGCCGAAGGCGCTGGCCGCGTACGCCGTCGGCGCGCTCGGCTTCGCCCAACTCCTCCTCGTGTCGATCGTCGTCGCCGCGGCGG
>NZ_MDCR01000270.1 GCF_001723055.1 Streptomyces niveus | reverse complement strand
CGACGCCACGTGGGCGCGCGGGCGGGGGTTCGCGCTGGCGACCGGGCTGAACGCGTACACGCACCACGGGGCCACCAACCCGCGCGTGGCCGCGCAGACCCGCCGTCAGATCGACCAGACCATCGCCGACGCGGCGTGCGCCCTGTAGGACAGAGGGAGAGTGGCGATGGATCCGGAACTGCTGCCGGACACCGGGGTCTCGTCGATCCGGCTCGACATGCCGGCCGGCGAAGCCGTACGGGCCGGGCATGCCCTGGGCTTCCTGCCTCAGGCGCCGAAGGAGACGTGAACGGCCTCCCCGCCCTCCACCAACCGGGCGTGATCCGCGTGTGACCCGGCCCACGTTCCGCGTGGTCCCCGTCAGACCGGGCATGGATGTCCACCGTGCAGCCGCCCCGCTTCCCCGGTGATCAAGGCGTGAGCCGGACATCTCACGATGCGATATACCCGAAGCGGAATGCGCCTGCTCGTTAGACTGAGCCGACCGCAGTGATGAACGACTGCGGCATGACTGATCGAGGAGCGCACGTGGGCCTTGTCGTGCAGAAGTACGGAGGCTCCTCCGTTGCCGATGCCGAGGGCATCAAGCGCGTTGCCAAGCGAATCGTCGATGCCAAGAAGAACGGCCACCAAGTGGTCGTCGTGGTATCGGCGATGGGCGACACGACGGACGAGCTGACCGACCTCGCCGAGCAGGTGTCCCCGATCCCCGCGGGTCGGGAACTGGACATGCTGTTGACCTCCGGGGAGCGGATCTCCATGGCGCTGCTCGCCATGGCGATCAAAAGCCTGGGCCACGAGGCCCAGTCCTTCACCGGCAGCCAGGCCGGCGTCATCACCGACTCGGTCCACAACAAGGCGCGCATCATCGATGTCACGCCGGGCCGTATCCGTACGGCGCTGGATGAGGGCAACATCGCGATCGTCGCCGGGTTCCAGGGCGTGTCGCAGGACAAGAAGGACATCACCACGCTCGGCCGGGGCGGTTCGGACACCACGGCCGTCGCCCTCGCCGCCGCGCTGGACGCCGAGGTCTGTGAGATCTACACGGACGTCGACGGAGTCTTCACCGCCGACCCGCGCGTCGTCCCGAAGGCCCGGAAGATCGACTGGATCTCCATCGAGGACATGCTGGAGCTGGCCGCGTCCGGTTCCAAGGTGCTGCTGCACCGCTGTGTGGAGTACGCACGCCGATACAACATCCCGATCCACGTCCGCTCGTCCTTCTCCGGACTGCGCGGCACCTGGGTCAGCAACGAGCCGCAAGGGGACCAGCAGGTGGAGCACGCCATCATCTCCGGAGTCGCCCACGACGTCTCCGAGGCCAAGATCACCGTCGTCGGCGTCCCGGACAAGCCGGGCGAGGCCGCGGCGATCTTCCGTACGATCGCGAACGCCGAGATCAACATCGACATGGTGGTGCAGAACGTGTCCGCCGCGTCGACCGGGCTGACCGACATCTCCTTCACCCTCCCCAAGACCGAGGGCCGCAAGGCGATCGACGCCCTGGAGCGCGCGAAGGGCACCATCGGCTTCGACTCGCTGCGCTACGACGACCAGATCGGCAAGATCTCGCTCGTCGGCGCCGGCATGAAGACGAACCCGGGCGTCACGGCCGGTTTCTTCGAGGCGCTGTCCCAGGCGAACGTGAACATCGAGCTGATCTCGACATCCGAGATCCGGATCTCGGTCGTCACCCGCGCGGACGACGTGAACGAGGCCGTCCGCGCCGTACACACCGCCTTCGGGCTCGACACCGAGTCCGACGAGGCCGTGGTCTACGGAGGCACCGGGCGATGAACGGCCGGCCGACGCTCGCGGTCGTAGGCGCGACCGGGGGCGTCGGCGCCGTCATGCTCCAGATCCTGTCGCAACACGCCGACGTCTGGGGCGAGATCCGCCTTCTCGCCTCACCCCGCGCGGCCGGCCGCAAGCTGGCCGTACGGGGTGAGCAGACCGAGGTCGTGCCGCTCAGCGAGGCCGCGCTCGCCGGCGTGGACGTCGCGCTGTTCCTCGTACCGGACGCAGTGTCCGCCCAGTGGGCACCCATCGCGGTGTCGCAGGGCGCCGTCGTGGTGGACGCCTCCGCCGCGTTCCGGATGGATCCCGACGTACCGCTCGTCGTGCCCGAGCTGAATCCCCACGCCGGGCGCCTCCGCCCGCGCGGCATCATCGCGAGTCCGGGCTGCGCCACGCTCTCGATGATCGTCGCGGTCGGCTCGCTGCACGCCGAGTTCGGGGTGCGCGAGCTGGTCGTCTCCTCGTACCAGGCGGTCAGCGCCGCCGGACAGGACGGCGTGTCGGCGCTGCGGCGGCAGTTGTCGGTCGTGGCCGGTACGGAGCTGGGGACGAACCCCGGGGACGTACGGCGCGCGGTCGGCGACATCACCGGCCCGTTCGGCGGGCCGCTGGCGCTCAACGTCGTGCCGTGGGCCGGGTCGCTCATGGCGGACGGCTGGTCGTCCGAGGAGATGGCGATCCGCGAGGAGACCCGCAAGATCCTCGACCTGCCCGATCTGAAGGTCGCGGTGACGTGTGTGCACGTGCCCGTGATCACCGCGCACTCGCTCGCCGTGCACGCGCGCTTCGAGGGCCCGGTCACGGTCGACCGGGCGCACGAGATCCTGGCGACGTCGCCGGGCGTGGTGCTGTTCGACAACCCGGCGGCGGGGGACTTCCCGACGCCGGCGGACGTGGTGGGCACCGACCCGACGTGGGTGGGGCGGGTCCGGCGGTCGCTGGACGACGAGCGGGCGCTGGAGCTGTTCGTGTGCGGTGACAACCTCCGTAAGGGCGCGGCCCTCAACTGCGCGCAGATCGCGGAGGCCGTCGCCGGGGAGTTCACGGCGGAGTTCACCGGGGCGTAGCCGGACGTTTGACGGCGGGTGTTCGGGTGGGCGTGAGGGTGGGTGCGGGAGCGGGAGCCGCCGGGGTTGGCGGTCCGGCCTTTTGTAGAATCTGTGAACGCCCTGTGAGCAAATCGCTGGTCTGAGCCACTTGAACTGGGGTGTTCCGGTGGCGGACGATGCTCATTCGACTTTCTGCAACCGCTGGTTGACCGGAAGCGTCTATGCGGTCGCCCCTGTGTGGTGCCGTGGGCAAATGGGGCATGTGGGGGAGATCGGTTACGCATGAGGGCAATTGGTGCATCGTCAAATGTGGCGACGAACACGTACAACCCTGGGCGGGGCAAGCGTGTCCAACAGGCGTGGCAGAGGTTCTCGATTTCACAGCGGTCGTCCCGGTTCGCGGCACTTCGGTGCGGCCGACCCGTCGACCCCGCAGGCCCGGCGGTATGCCGGTGATCGCCCCCATGCCAGCGGCGCGCCCGGCCGGTATTCCGGACCGGCGCGAGGGCGCTGACGACGCGATGGCGACAGGGACGACCGTCGACCACCTGACCGAGACCTACCGGCAGCACTACCGCTCGCTGCTCGGCCTCGCGGCGCTGCTCCTGGACGACACGGCCTCCTGCGAGGACGTCGTACAGGAAGCGTTCATCCGCGTGCACTCGGCGCGCAACCGCGTACGCGAACCGGAGAAGACCCTGGCGTATCTGCGCCAGACGGTCGTCAATCTGTCGCGCTCCGCGCTGCGCCGCCGCATCCTCGGGCTCAAGCTGCTGTCGAAGCCGATGCCCGACATGGCGAGCGCCGAGGAAGGCGCGTACGACCTGCTGGAGCGTGACGCGCTGATCAAGGCGATGCGCGGCCTCCAGCGGCGCCAGCGCGAGGTGCTGGTGCTGCGCTACTTCGCCGACATGACGGAGGCGCAGGTCTCCGAGACGCTCGGCATATCCCTGGGCTCGGTGAAGGCGTACGGCTCGCGGGGCATCGCGGCGCTGCGTATCGCCATGGAGGCCACGGCATGAGCGGGCGCGAGCACGACCAGGACCACGAAAGGCCGGAGGGGCCGGACGGTCCGACAGCCAAGTCGACTGGAAATGGAACTGTGAACAACGGGCCGGAAGAAGAACCGGGCGGAGACCTCCACGGTGTGGCCGACGGCACGCGGGGCGCGGACGGCGCCGCCGACAGTGACCCCCAAGCAGATGTGACTCAACCCCAGCCGCAGGCGCGGCCCGAGGCCGCCGCCCAGGCCGAGGCTCCCGCCCCGGCCGAGGCGCAGACCCAGCCGCTCGCCGCGCTGTTCGGCGGTGCGGGGGGCGCGGGCGACGCCGGCGGGGAGAGCGGTGGCGCCGACGAGCTGGCGCTGCGCCGGCTCCTGCACGGCGCCGTCCAGGAGATCGAGCCCTCCGCCGGAGCCCTCGACCACCTGCGCAGGGCGGTGCCCGCGCGGCGCGCGCGCAAGCGCCAGGCGTTCGTCGGCGTCGCCGCCGCCGCGCTGCTGATCAGTACGGCGGTGCCCGCCTTCGTCCATGTCGCGAACACCGGCAGCTCCTCGGACGACAAGTCTTTCAACGTGGGCCACGGCGAGCAGGTGCACGGCGGGACCGGCTCCGACGGTGGCCCCAAAGACCCTGAGAAGGACGGCGCGGGCCCGTCGGACGCGAAGGACGACGGGCAGGGCGGCTCGGGCGGCAAGGACAAGCCCGAGACGAGCGACGGCGGGAGCACGGGCGGTACGTCCGGTGGCGACGGCCTCGACCCGGAGAGCAGCTTCACCAGCGCCGCCGCCACGTGCGACGCGAGTCAGCTCGTCGTCAGCTCGGCCGAGTCGGGCGAACCGCAGGCCGACGGCACGGTGTACGGCAGATTCCGCGTCTCCAACAACTCCGGCACCAACTGCTCGGTCAGCGGCCACGGTTCCGTCGGCTTCCAGGCGACGGGCGCCGCCGACCCGAACAAGATCGAAGTGGTGGACCACACTCCGGGCGACCCCGCGAGCGGTCTGCCCGACCCGTCGCTGGAGGCGACCACCCTGGTGCTGCCGCCCTCGGGGGCGTACGAGGTGATGTTCGCCTGGGTGCCGACCGACACCTGTCCGAAGGGTGAGCCGTCACCGGACCCCTCGCCCACGGAGGGCGGCTCGGGCGGGGCGACGAACGGCACCGGGTCGACGCCGGTCGAGACGGCGCCGCAGCTCGGCCGCGAGGAGGGTCCGGTGGAGGACGGCAGCATCGACGTCGTACACACCCCGGAGGCCGGTTCGGAGTCACCGGCGACGACGACGATCGACAACGCGTGCGCGGGCACGATCTACCGCACGGGTGTGCTGGAAGCGTCGTAGCGGCGTAGCGGTGGGGCGGTGGTCACGGCGGGCGCCGTGACTACGCGGCCGTCTCCAGGCCGAGCGCGCGGTCCCTGACGGCCTCGGTCTCGCGCCGGAACAGCCGGAACCACATGAAGAGCACAAAGGCGACGAAGACGAACCACTCGCCCGTGTACCCGAGGTTCTGGAACGCCTTCAGATCCAGCCCGCTGCCCTGCGGCGCCCGCGCCGGTACCGGCGTCAGCCCGGCCTCGGGCTCGGTGACCGTGACCCAGGCGTCGTACACCTGGTACGGCACGAGGTTGACCAGCGACGCCCCGCTGATGATCCCGACCTGGCCGCTCGGCAGGCCGCCTCGGGTGTCGGCGCCGTCGGTCCCCGAGTTCTCCGGTGCCTGAAGCGCCCCGGTCACGCTGACCTCGCCCTTCGGCGCCGGGGGCACCTCCGCGCCGGCCGGCAGCCAGCCGCGTACGACGGGCAGTGCCCTGCCGTCGTCGGTGCGCAGCAGCGCCAGCACGTACGAGCCGGTCTTGTCGTCCAACTCGCGGTTCGGGACGACGAGTTGGTCCGCGTACGTACCGCTGGCCGTGGCGTGCCGGCCCGAGGTCTCCTGGTCGACGGGCAGCAGCTCCGCCAGCGGCGCGGCGGCCCGCTTGCCCGGATCGGGCGCGGACTCGGCGCTCCGGTGCGAATCGACACGGTCCTCGAAACGGCCGAGCTGCCAGGTCCCCATGAAGACGCAGAAGGGGATGGCCAGCAGCACGAAGACATTGATGCCCCACCACCGGGGCGTCAGCAGGAACCGATACACCCCTCTACGGTACGCAGCGCCCGCACGGGAGTGGGGAGCGGGTGTCTCCTGGACCCGCCCCCCGGCCCCCTGGCGGCGCGCCCCGCCCCTGCGCGAGGTGCCGGTCCGCTGGACGAGGTGCCGGTCCCCTACGCGAGGTGCCGCTCCGCGAAGTCCAGCTCCAGGCGGACCTGCTTGATGCGTTCCTCGACCACCAGCGAGCCGTGACCGGCGTCGTAGCGGTACACCTCGTGCGTCGCACCCCGCGCCGCGAGGCGGTTCACGTAGTTCTCCACCTGCTGGATCGGGCAGCGCGGGTCGTTCAGGCCGGCCGAGATGTAGACCGGGGCGCGTACCTCGTCGACGTACGTCAGCGGGGACGACGCCTCGTACCGCTCCGGGACCTCCTCCGGCGTGCCCCCGAGCAGTGTGCGGTCCATGGACTTCAGGGCCTCCATCTCGTCGTGGTACGCCGTGACGTAGTCCGCCACCGGTACGGCCGCCAGGCCCACCGCCCACGCGTCCGGCTGGGTGCCGAGGCCCAGCAGGGTCAGATAGCCGCCCCACGAACCGCCCGAGAGCACGAGCTTCGACGGGTCCGCGAGGCGTGAGGTCACCGCCCATTCGCGCACGGCCGCGATGTCCTCCAGCTCGATCAGGCCGACGCGGTGCTTCAGCGCGTCCGTCCACTCGCGGCCGTAGCCGGTGGAGCCGCGGTAGTTGACCCGTACGACCGCGTAACCGTGGTCCACCCAGGCCGCGGGCCCCGCCGTGAAGGAGTCCCGGTCGTGGGCGGTCGGGCCGCCGTGGATCTCGAAGACCGTCGGGAACGGGCCCTCGCCCGCCGGCCGCTGCACCAGCGCGTGGATCCGGCCACCGGGCCCCTCCACCCACACGTCCGTCACCGGCACCGACTCCGGCGCCTTGGCCCCCGGCGGATCGAGCACGACGCCGCCCGACGTGGACCGCACCACGGGCGGGTGGGCCGCCGACGACCAGAGGTACTCCACCGAGCCGTCCGGCCTGGCCGTCGCCCCCGACACCGTCCCGGCGGGCATCTCGACCGCGGTCAGCTCGCGCCGCGCGAAGTCGTAGCGCCACAGCTCGCTGCGCGCGTCGAAGCTGTGCACGATCAGCAGCGCGGAGCCGTCCGGATACCACTCCGCCGACACGTCCCCGGGCAGCTCGATCGCCAGATCGGTCTCCTCGCCGGACGCCACGTCCCACACGATCGGCTCCCAGCGACCGCGCCGCTGGTGCCCGACGAGAAGCCGGGTGTCGCCGTCGACGGGCGCGAACCCGAGTACGGACAGGCCGAGTTCGAGCGCGCCGCCCTTGGTGTCGTCCAGCTCGGCGACCGTCGTGCCGTCGAGGCGGACCACGCGCAGCGCGGAGTGCATGGCGTCGCCGTGCTCGGTGTGTTCGACGGCGACGAGCGTTCCGTCGTGCGACAGGTCGCCGACGCCGGCCGACTCACGGTGCCGGTAGATCTCGACGGGGGTGCCGCCGGGCGGCAGGACGTGGATCGTGGAGCCGTCCTCGTCGGTCGAGCAGCCGACGACCGCCGTCCCGTCCCGGCCGAGGGCGAGACCGCCGGGGTACGAGGCCCCGATGCCGGGCGTCGCGGGCTCGTCATCCCCGCCGCCGAACGGCTGCCGCTTCCAGACGCCGAACTCGTCCCCGTCGGTGTCGCTGAACCACCAGATCCACCGGCCGTCCGGGGTCAGCACGCCGTCCGTGGTGCCGTTGGGACGGTCGGTCACCTGCCGCTGGGCGCCGGTGGCGCGGTCCCACGCGTACAGCTCGTACGTACCCGTCGCGTTGGACACGAACAGCGACCGGTCGGGCGCGTCCTCGGCCCACTCCGGCAGCGAGACGCGGGGCGCCCGGAAACGCTTCTCCCAGTCGGGGGCCGGGGCGTTGTGCGACTCGTGATCGTTCTTCTCAGTCATGCGCTCCATTCTGCTGCTTGTGGAGCGGCGGTTCAGGGGGTCCAGGCAGGAGACCGGCCGAGTGTGGTCAGTACGAGGTCGAACGGCCGGCCGTCGCGGGCCGGTGCCCGCGCCGGGCCGAAGGCGGCGCCCGGCGCGAGCCGCCGCTCGTCGTCCGGCACGCGCAGCGCGACCGTGAGGGCCGCCTCCGCGATGTCGTCGGCCGGCTCCCAGTCGAGGCCGACGGCCTTCGCCATGTCCCAGGTGTGGACGGCGAAGTCCAGGAAGTGGAACTCGACGGCGACGGTGGCGGGGAAGGGCCGGGTGGTGCTGATCTCGGGCAGGTCGAAGCGCCGCTCCGCCGCTCCGGGCCGGGCGAAGGACTCGGTGACGCGCGCGACGGCGGCGCGGTAGACGGCGACCGGGTCGTCACCGATCGGGTCGTCATCGATGGGGTTGTCTTCGAGGGTCTTGTCACCGGGCGGCAGGGGTCTGGGCCGCCAGTGGCGGAGGTCGGCGCCCGCGCCGTCCGCGGCGGCGGCGAAGCCGTGGTGCTGGCCGGCCATGTGGGACACGAGCGCGCGCAGGTCCCAGTCGGCGCAGGGCGTCGGGCGCGCCCAGTCGGCCGGGCCGGCGTGTTCCAGGACGCGTACGGACTCAAGGAGCACGGCCCGGTCGTACGTCCAGACGAAGTCGCGCTCCTCGGGGAGGAGTTGGTGGTCGATGAGACGGTCAAGCTCGTTCTTGAACTCCTGGTTGGGCCCCATGTGTCTGCCGCCTTCCGGTCGGGTCGTCAGCACGACCGTACGTTCAGTTTCGCAATAAAACTAGCCGAACGATCGTGCTAATGTCACGCCCTGACCCGACCTCGTCCAAGGAGAACGTGGCATGGACTTCGCGATGACCGCTGTCCGCACCGCCCTGAACGGCGCGTCCTACGTCGCGCCGCGCCTCGCCGGCGGCGCCGCCTTCCGCCTCTTCCGCAAGCCACGCGGTCGCAGCCGCCTGCGGTCCGACGAGCGCCCGTTGACGGACCGGGCCGAAGTGGGCGAGATCGTCGTCGGCGGCGGGAAGGCCGTCAGTTACCGGTGGGGTACAGGCGCACGCCCGGTGCTGCTGGTGCACGGCTGGGAGTCGCGCGGCTCGCGCTTCGCCCCGCTGGTCTCCGAACTGCTGGACCTCGGCCTCAGCCCGGTCACCTTCGACGCGCCCGGCCACGGCGACGCGACGGGCGAGACGATGACGATCGTCGATCTGCGCGACATCATCGCGGAGTTGGACGCCCGGCACGGGCCGTTCGAGATGGTCGTGGCGCACTCCCTCGGGGTCACCGCGACGTTCCTCGCGCTCCGGGAGGGCGGGGCGCGGCAGTCGCGGCAGTCGAGGCTCGTGCGGACGGAGCGGCTCGTGGCGATCAGCGGGGTGCCCGACTTCGCGTATCTCGTGGACCGGTTCTGCGAACGGCTCGGGCTGCGGGCGCGGTTGAACGCGGAGCTTCGCGGCCGTGTCGAACGGGAGCTGTTCCCCGGCGAGGAGGACATCTGGTCGCGCTTCTCGGTGCCGCGTACGGTGCCCGAGGCCGGTCCGGCGTCGGTGCTCGTCGTCCACGACGCGGACGACGACATGGTCGATCCGGCCTGCTCGCGCGCTCTCGCCGACGCGCTGGGCGACCGGGCGGAGCTGGTCGTCACGTCGGGGCTCGGCCACCGGCGGATCATCGGCGACCCGCAAGTCACCGCGTCCGTAAGGGACTTCGTGGTCAGGGAGCGGGCGGCGCGAGTGGGCCGGGCGGCAGGGCGGCCGGATCCGTCGCCGCGGCCCGCAGCCGGTTGAGGATCGCGGTGGCGGCCCTGGCGTAGCAGCTGAAGTCGTCGTGCAGGACGGACTCGGCGTTGGCGCCTTCGAGGAGCGACACGATCTCGAAGGTGAGCTGGGGGGCGTCGGTGTCGTCCGCCAGCTCGCCCGCCTGCCGGGCCTCTTCGATGTTCTGGTTCACGAACGCGACCCAGTCGAGCCGTGCCTGCGCGACGGCGTCGTGGACCTTGCCCTCGCGTGCGTCGTACTCCGCCGAGACCGAGTAGAAGAAGCAGCCGCCGGGGAAGACCCGGCTCTCGGAGTAGGTGAGCCACGCGTCGCACAGCCGCCTGACGCGGGCGACGCCGGCGGGCATGTCCAGGACGGGCCTGACGACATGCTCGACGTACACCTTGGCGGCGGCGCGGACCGTGGCGAGCTGAAGCTCCTCCTTCGAGCCGAAGAGCGCGAACACCCCGCTCTTGCTGAGGTCCAGCTCCCCGGCCAGCCGGCCGAGCGACAGGCCTCCGAGACCTTCGACCGAGGCGATCCGGACGGTGTGCTTCAGGATCAGTTGGCGGGTCTGGTTCCCGCGCGCGATGCGTCCGTCGGTGCTCGTTTCTGTCACACGGCCAGTGTACTAACCGAACGACCGTGCGGTCATTGCTCGCGACGAAGGCCGATTGTCAGTGGTGGGGTGCAGACTCTGCGTATGGAGCGAGGTGCGGACGGCGGGGGAGGCGACATGAACCGCGTCGCGGTGGTGACGGGCGTGGCGCAGGGGATCGGCCGGCGGGTGGCGGAGGTCCTGGCGGGGGAGGGGTACGCGCTGGTCCTGGCCGACATCGTGGACCCGGTGGACACCCTCGCCGCCGTGCGGGCGGCCGGGGCGGAGGCGCTGACCGTGGTCGGGGACGTCGCGTCGGAGGCGTATGTGAACGGGCTGGCCGACCAGGCCCGTGAGCGTTTCGGCCGGGTCGACGTGCTCGTCAACAACGCGGGTGTCTCCCTGCTCGTGCCGGCCGAGGAGACCACGGCCGCCCAGTGGCGGCGGGTCCTGGACGTCAATCTCACCGGACCGTTCCTGCTGTCGCGTGCCGTGGGCCGGCTGATGCTCGACGCGGGCGGCGGCTCGATCGTCAACATCGCGTCGATCGCCGGACTGCACGGCGTCTCCGACCGCGCGGCGTACAACGCGAGCAAGCACGGCCTGATCGGCCTCACGCGCACGCTGGCGGGGGAGTGGGGAGGCCGGGGCGTACGGGTCAACGCGGTCTGCCCCGGCTGGGTGAAGACCGAGATGGACGCCGCCGACCAGGCGTCCGGCGGGTACACGGACGACGACATCGTGGAACGGGTGCCGATGGGGCGGTTCGCCGCGCCGGACGACATAGCCCAGGCGGTAGCGTTCCTGGCGGATCCGGCACGGAGCGGTTTCGTCAACGGTACGGCGCTGCCGGTCGACGGCGGCTGGACGGCCGACGCGAGCTGGACGTCGCTGCGCCTGCGCAAGCGCTGAGCACCAACCGGGCACGGACCACCACCGGAAGGACGGGCTGACCCCCATGGCGACAAGCGACGCGACTGCTCCGCGCGACCTGCGCGGTGTGCTCCAGGCACAGGTGGGCGAGGGCCCGCTGCCGGGCGCCGTGGCCATGGTGGCCCGGGGCGACCGGATCGAGGTGGCGGAGGCCGGCTCGGCCGACGCCGCCGGCACCACACCCCTGACCAGGGACTCGATCTTCCGGATCGCCTCGATCACCAAACCGGTCGTCGCGGCGGCGGTCATGATGCTGGTCGAGGAGGGCCGCATCGCGCTGGACGACCCGGTCGACGAATGGCTGCCCGAGCTGGCGTCACCGATGGTCGTACGGACTCCCGCCTCGCCCGTGGACGACGTGGTCCCGGCCGTCCGGCGGATCACCGTGCTCGACCTGCTGACCTTCCGCTCCGGGCACGGCTTCCCGTCCGACTTCTCGCTGCCCGCGGTGACCCCCCTGTTCAGCGAGCTGCTGCAAGGGCCGCCGCAGCCGCAGCACGTCCCGGCGCCGGACGCGTGGATGGCGGCGCTGGCCCGTATCCCGCTGCTGCACCAGCCGGGAGACGGCTGGCTGTACAACATGGGATCCGACATCCAGGGCGTGCTGATCGCCCGGGTCACGGGCCGGACGCTGCCGGAGTTCCTGGCGGAGCGGGTGTTCGGACCGCTCGGGATGGTGGACACGGGCTTCGAGGTGCCGGCCGGCAAGCGCGGCCGGGTGCCGTACTACTACCGGCAGAGCGAGGCGGGCGGCCTCGAACCGATCGACACCCCCGACGGCCAGTGGAGCACGGTGCCCCCGTTCCCGTCCGGCGCCGGCGGTCTCGTCTCGACCCTCGACGACTGGTACGCCTTCGCCCGGATGCTCCTCGCGGACGGCGAGACGGACGCGGGCAGGTCGCTGCTCTCCCCCGCGTCCGTCAGACAGATGACGACGGACCACCTCACCCGCTCCCAGCGCGACGCGGGGACCCTGTTCCTGGAGGGGCAGGGCTGGGGCTTCGGCGGCTCGGTGGATGTCCAGACCCTCGACCCGTGGAACGTGCCCGGCCGCTACGGCTGGGTGGGCGGTACGGGGACGGCGGCCCACATCACGCCGTCCACGGGCCTGGTGACCATCCTGCTCACGCAGTTGGAGGCCCAGGGCCCGGTCCCGTCCAGCGTCCTGCGCCACTTCTGGCGCTACGCGGCCGCGTAACTCCCCGGTCAGCGCCGCCGCCCACGCCGTGCCTGCACGGCGTGGGCGGCGGCGC
>NZ_MDCR01000027.1 GCF_001723055.1 Streptomyces niveus | reverse complement strand
GGTGGTGACCGTCCGGGTCGTCGCCGTCCGCCCCGAGGCCGAGGTCGAACGCGCGCTGCGGACGCCCGCGCGCGAGCAGATCCAGCAGGAGGCGGACCGGGCGACGTACGAGCGACGGGCCGTGGCGGTGCAGCGGGAGCGGGCCATCGCCGAGAACGAACTCGCCAGCCAGATCGAACTGGCCCGCCAGGAGGAGCAGTTGGTCGAGCAGCGCGGCACCAACGCCCGCCGTGAGGCCGAGGAGGGCGCCGCGGCCGACGCCGTACGCACCCAGGCCGAGGCGCCCTCCTCGGCCTCACGGCGGGCGTTGGTGCCGCGCTGCTCGACCAACTGCTCCTCCTGGCGGGCCAGTTCGATCTGGCTGGCGAGTTCGTTCTCGGCGATGGCCCGCTCCCGCTGCACCGCCACGGCCCGTCGCTCGTACGTCGCCCGGTCCGCCTCCTGCTGGATCTGCTCGCGCGCGGGCGTCCGCAGCGCGCGTTCGACCTCGGCCTCGGGGCGGACGGCGACGACCCGGACGGTCACCACCTCCAGGCCGGTGGCGGGCAGCCGGGGCTCGGCCGCCAGTCCGCCGTCGACACGGTCGCGTACGGCGGCGACGCCGTCGGACAGGGCGGCGGCCAGCGGCGTACGGGCCAGGACGTCGAGCGCGTGCTGCTGGGCCGTCTCGGTGAGCAGGGTCGCGATCTGTTCGAGCGGCGCGCCGCGCCAGACGCCGGTGTCCGGGTCGAGGGAGAAGTCCAGCCTGGCCGCGGCGAGCGCGGGGTCGCTGATCCGGTAGGTCACGGTGGCCTGGACGGTGACGTCCTGGAAGTCGGCGGTACGGGCGTGGAACGCCATCGCCAACTCCCGGTCGTTGATGGGCACTTCGGAGAGGGCGGCGGACAGCGCCCGGAACCAGAAGCTCAGCCCCGGACCGTCGTGGACGAGCCGGCCCCGCCGGTGGTGGCGGATGTGGGCGGTGGGGGCGGAGCGGAGATGGCGCCGGCCGAGGCGCTTGGTGATGTCAGCCATGATGACCTCTTCTCGTCGGTGTGACGATATCGGAGGGGCGCTCATATCGTCAATATGACGAGAGTGGATGCGGGGCCCTGGACACACCCTCGCCCCCGGCCGTGACCGGCCGGGGGCGAGGGATCGGAGGAGCCTTCGGGCTAGCTCTTGGGCTCGATCCAGATGTTGCGGTAACGCACCTTGTTCCCGTGGTCCTGGAGCCGGATGGCCCCGGTGGCCGTGGTCTCCGGGGCGCCGGCCCCCGTCGGGCCGTCGATGGCCACGTCGTCGTGGACGGTCTTGCCGTTCCACACCACGCTGACGCGGGCGTCCTCGGTCTTCTTCCCGTCGGCGCCGTAGCGGGCGGCGCGGAAGGTGATCTCGTACGTCTGCCAAGTCTCCGGCGCCGTCGAGGCGTTGAGGTCGGCGGCCTTCTTCGTGTAGATCGCCGCCGCCTCGTTGTTCGCGAGCTTCTCGACACCGAACGAGTCCAGGATCTGGATCTCGTACCGCTCCTGGAGATACACCCCGCTGTTGCCGCGGTCCTGGCCGGTCACGTCCGGCGGCAGCTTCGGTACCCGGAACTCGACGTGCAGCTTGAAGTCACCGAACGCCTGCTTGGTGCGGATGTCGCCGCAGCAGACCTCCATCGAGTTCTCGGCGGACGACGGCCAGCGGACGTCACTGCCGTCGGTGTGCTGCCACTGCGACCGGTCCTTCCCGTCGAACAGCGTGATGCGGCTGTCCTTGGGATGGACGGAGATCAGGTCGAGATTGACATGACCGGTGTCGCCCTCGTCGTACCGGTACGCGATGGTGTTGGCCCCGCGGCTCAGTGGCAGCGACTCCGTCTTCGTCGCCCAGCCGTCCCACTTGCCGGTGCTGGGCAGGACCGTCTGTTTCATCTTGCGCCCGTTGACGTACACGCTCACCGTCTTGTTCCCGACGAACGGGTTCGGACCGTTGGCGTAGCGCAGGCCCACGTCGTACTTGCCCGCCTTGGTCGTACGCACGTCGAACGTGGTGGTGGCGCCCTGCGTGCCGTAGCTGTCGACGAAGCCGCCGCCCGAGTGGCCCGCGTGCTCGGTGTCGACGCGCGCGCCGCCGGTCAGCGCGGCCTCCTCCGCCTCGTACATCGTCTTCGGCGGCTCGTCCCCGACGAGGGAGTTGAGGGTGTACCAGGCCTCGGTGCTCCACAGCGTCTCGCCGCCCTCGGCGCTGAACGGCCGGGGCGAGCGCAGGTGCACGACACGGTTGGACTTCAGGCCGTCGATCGCGAGGGTGACCTTCTTGCCGTCGGCGGACACGGTCGCCGAACTGACCTTCAGCGTCTCCTCGTCGATCTTCGGGCCGCCGTAGTCGGGCGTCGGCGCGTAGTACCACTGCTGGACCTCGTAGCGGTCGACCAGTTCGGCGATGGTCTCGGCGGACAGCGGCTTGGTGTATTCGAGTTCGAAGCCGCCCGGCTTCGCGCGCATCGCCAGGATGTCGAACGCGTCCTCACCGTTGGGCGTCAGTTTCTGGAGGCCGTACTGGAGTTTGCCCTCCTGGCCCCAGTTGCCGCCGGCGCCCAGACCGCCGGCGTAGATCGCGCCGTCCGGGCCCATGCTGATCCGGTTGACGCCGGCTTCCAGGCCCTGCGTCATGCGGAAGACCGCGCCCTGGTACTCGCCCTTGACCTTCTCCAGATATCCGCGCTGAAGTCCGCCGTACGTGACGTCACCGAAGACCATCTGCCCGGCGTACGGTCCCTCCTTCAACAGCAGCGGCGTGCTGGGGGAGTTGGCGATCTCGTTCTGCGGCAGCCACAGCACCGGCTTGGTGACCGGCCTGGCGTCGAACGGGCCCGCCGGGTTGGTGTAGTGGTTGAAGAAGCGGTCCTGCTTGATGTGGACCAGCTTCGACGAGGGCAGCCAGCCGCCCTGGTTGTCGGTCACGAAGATGTCGCCCTCGGGACCCCAGCCGATGCCGTTGGGTGTCCGCAGACCGCCGGCCACGTAACTGACCTCGCCGGTCGCCTTGTTGACCTTGATCGTGGAGCCGCGGTTCTTCGCCGGCTGCGGATCCGTCGTCGCGCCGCCCAGGTTGATCGCGACCGACAGGTTCAGATAGAAGAAGCCGTCCTGGTAGAGCAGCCCGAACGCGAACTCGTGGAAGTTCCCGCCGTACGGCCAGGTCGCGACCTTCCGGTAGGTGTTGGTGACGTCGTCCCCGTCGGTGTCCTGAAGCTCCGTCAGTTCGTGCTTCTGCGACACGTACAGCGAACCGTCGACGTACTTGATCCCCTGCGGCTCCTTCAGGCCCTCGGCGATCTTCTTCGCCTTGACCTTCGAGGGGTCCGTGCTGCCCGTGACATCGCTGAGGAGGTAGACCTCGCCCGTCGTGTTGTCGGTGCCGCCCCAGGTGGTGACGGCCAGCCGGCCGTCGGGCAGCCAGTCCATCGCCGTGACCTGCGGCTCGAACCCGCTCGGCCGCAGATCGGTGAGCGTGTAGCCGGGGTGCACGCTGTTCAGCGGCAGACCGTCGCCGGGGGAGTCCCTGACGCCCTCGCACTCCTTGCGGCCCGGCGCCGTGACCCGTACGACGTCGGCGTCCGTGCTGAGGACGGAGTTCGGTACGACGGTGAAGCCGGAGGCGCCCGGCGGCTGCCAGGCGAGCGTGATGTTCTGGCCGCCGGTGCGGTCGAAGTGGTCGATACGCAGGGAGTGGTAACCGGCCGTCAGGGTGACCGTGCCGTCCTTGGGGTCCGCGCCGTGCAGACCGTCGTGGTCGATGACGACCTTGTCGTCGATCCGCAGCCGCGAACCGTCGTCGCTGGTCAGCCGGAAGGTGTACGAACCGTCCTGCGGGACGTCGATGTTGCCGGTGACCTCCGACACGAAGTTGTCGCCGATGCCGCCGAAGTCGTCCGTCGACGACCAGTCGATGACGGGCATCAGCTTGTCGACGTTCGGGGTCTGCGCGGGCTTGAGGACGCAGATCTTCTCCAGTGGCACCTGCACGTCGAACACGCGCAGGGTGACTCCGGGCTCCTGCGGCGGTATCTCACGGGTGACGGGATCGGCCGCGACGGGATCGGCGGCGGTGGCCGGGGTCGTCATGAGGCCGGTGGCGAGGAACGAGGTGGCGAGCAGACTGAGCAGACATCTGCGCAGGCGGCGGCGCGGTCTTTGATCCATTCTTCCTCCTGGCACTTCGCGCACCGGGAAGAACACCCTGGCCCCTGGGCGGAGTTCACCGCCGGGGCAAGCCCCTTCGATCCGGATGCGGAGGTCTGGCAACGGATGCGGACGTTTCGCTCTGGCGGTTCACGGTTCACGGTTCACGGTGCGACGTGCGCGTGCGACATGCGGCATGTGCGTGACTGACGGCCCGTCATGGCTCGGCGTCAGGTGCGCCATTGGTCGACGGTCGAGCGAAACACTAGAGACTTCTGTCGGGACCGTCCATACTTTGTCACGCACGAGTGGAAAGTCCTCGGCGATGGTCCGGTCCGACTCGGTGATGTGACACTGGGAACAGACATCACCGGGGGGTTCGATGAACTGGTTCAGGCGTGACCGTGCGGAGTGGGACTCGAAGGACGCGAAGGCGGTACCTCTCACCGGAATCGCGAAGACCGACCGGGCGGGGGCGCCCCCGCCGGCGCCGCCCACCGACGGCCCGGTCCTGCAGCACATCGCCGGCGACGGGCATCAGGTCGCCCCGCTGACCCCGGACCTGGGGCCGGTCATCCTCCACATCACGTACGACGGGCCCGGGGACTTCGTCGTGGACGCGCTGGACGGGAAGCTGCGGTCCGCGAGCCAACTCGTCTACGCCGAGGGCCCGTTCAGCTGCCGGTCACTGATCAACGCCGACGACCAGAAGGTGCGGGCGTTGCGTGTCCAGGCCGACGGACCATGGTCGGTCGACGCCGTCCCGGTCTCCACCGCGCTCGGTCTGCACAGCCAGGTGCGGCGCCCCGCGTCGGACGTACTGCGCTACGAGGGCGGCCCCGGGATCGCGACACTGCGACACGAGGGCGACCCGAACACCGACGACGGGGGCTACTTCCTCGTCGACACCTTCGAGGTGGACGGGAGCGGGTTCGTCGACCAGCTGGCCAACCACATCGGCCCCTGGCGCGGCGAAGCACCGCTCACCGGTCCGTGCCTGATCTTCGTGCGCTCCGACGGACCCTGGTCGATCAGCGTGCAGACCCTGGAGGGCTGACCTCCGCGGCCGGTCAGCGTGCGCGGTCAGCGCGCCCGACGGCGGGCCTGCCGTACCTCGCGCTCGACCGCCCAGACATCGCCGACCGGCCCGAGATGGGTGAGCTTCTCGGGGTTGGTCACCAGACGGATGGTCTGGATCCGGCCGTCCAGCACGTCGAGCGCCAGGACCTGGAGCACATTGCCGTCCCGGTCGCGGAAGACCGCGCCGGGCTGGCCGTTGACCTCGTGCGGCTCCATCGCCACCTCGACCCGCAGCAGCCAGTGGATCCCCTTGCCCAACAGCCGCGACACGCCGGCCGGGCCGTTGACGGTCCTGGACAGCTGCGGCGCCTTTCCGCCGCCGTCCCCGACCAGCTGGACGTCCGCGGCCAGCAGATCCTGGAGCCCGTCCACATCGCCGTCCTTCAGCGCGTCGAAGAACCTCGCCGCCAACTTCTGCCGCTCCTCACGGTCCGCCGCGAACCGCCGCCGCCCCGCGTCCATGTGCCGCCGCGCCCTGACGAGCAACTGCCGGCACGCCGCCTCCGAACGCCCCACCGCCTCCGCGATGTCCTGGAACTCGAAGGCGAACACCTCCCGCATCAGGAACACCGCCCGCTCCAGCGGGCTGAGCCGCTCCAGGAGCAGCAGCGCCGCCATCGACACCGAGTCGGCCAGCTCCACCGACCGCTCCGGATCCTGATACGGATCGCTCAGGAGCGGCTCGGGGAACCACGGGCCCACATACGCCTCCCGCCGCACCCGCGCCGAGCGCAGTACGTCGATCGAGATCCGGGACACCGTGGTCGACAGGAACGCCTTGACCGACCGGGGCCGGGTCGGCGAGCCGTCGAAGCGCAACCAGGTCTCCTGCACCGCGTCCTCGGCCTCGCTCACGCTGCCGAGTATCCGGTAGGCGATGGAGAACAGCAGGGGCCGCAGCTCCTCGAACTCCTCGGCCTCGCTCATGTCGTCCCCTCTCCCGCGTATCCGGGGCTCGGGGCCATCAGCCGCACCCGAGCCCCACCGTCATCGGCGTTTCAGTGCAGCTGCCCGACCTGGTAGTCGCCCGCCGGCTGCCGGGTGATGACATTCAGCCGGTTCACCGTGTTCATGAAGGACACCGAGATCACCAGCGAGGTGAGCTGCTCCTCGTCGAAGTGCTTGGCGGCGTTCGCCCAGACCTCGTCGCTGACCCCGTCGGCGCCGTCCGCGATCCTGGTCCCCTGTTCGGCCAGGGCCAGTGCCGCACGCTCGGCCTCGGTGAAGACCGTGGCCTCCCGCCACACCGCGACCATGTTCATCCGCAGCGCGCTCTCGCCGGCCGCGGCGGCTTCCTTGGCGTGCATGTCGACGCAGACGGCGCAGCCGTTGATCTGGCTCACGCGCAGCGCCACCAGTTCCTGCGTCTCGGCCGGCAGCGCCGACTCCTTGAGCACCTTGCCCAGCGCCATGAAGTGCCCCATGACCTTCTTGGCGGTCCGGCTGGTGCGGTAGTTCAGTCGCGCGTCCATGATGTGCTCTCCCTCAGGGGTGTGTCGTCCGTACCTACACCCCTGAGACGAGACGCCCCGGCCTCCTGTGACACGGACGAGCAGCGGTTCGGTGTGACCCGCGTCTCTCCGGTCCGGTCCGCCGGCCCTAGGTCGCCGACCGGTGGCCCAGCCGGGCCGACAGGTCACGCGCGCCCTTCGCCGCCAGCTCCGCCAGCTCGTCCTCGCGCGACTCCGTCCAGCGGATCATCGGCACGGAGACGGAGAGCGCCGCCACGACCTGGCCCCGCCGGTCGCGCACCGGCGCGGCCACACAGCTCACGTCCGCGTTCGACTCACGGTGCTCCACCGCGATCCCGCGCCGTCTGATCGTGGCGAGCGCCGTCCGCAGAACCGCAGGGTCCGTGATGCTGTTGGCCGTCATGGCGGTGAGTTCGGCGCCCCTGAGCCGGGCGTCGAGTTCGGGCTCGGGGAGCGAGGCCAGCAGCATCTTGCCGACCGAGGTGCAGTGCGCGGGCAGCCGGCGGCCCGCCGCCGACACCATGCGGACCGTGTGCGTCGAGTCCACCTTCGCGATGTAGATGACGTCGAGGTCTTCGAGGATCGCGACATGCACGGTCTCGTCGCAGGTCTCCGCGATGTCCCGCGCGATCAGCCGGCCCTCGGCGGCGAGGTCGAGCTGCTCCGCGTAACGGCTGCCGAGCTGGTAGGCCCGTACACCCAGCCGGTAGCGGCCGGGCTGCTCGGGGATCGCCTCCAGGTAGGAACGGGCGGCGAGGGTGGTGAGCAGTTCGTGGACGGTCGTACGCGGCAGCCCCAGCCGGCGGATGACATCCGGCGCGGAGAGCTTCCCCTCGCCCTCCAGGAACAGTTCGAGAATGTCGAACGCCCGCGTCACCGCGGGGACCAGCCGGCCCATGTCCGTCCCCCATCTCTCGTTGTCCGGTTCGTTGTTCGGTACTCCGGTCAATGGCCGGAGTGACGAACAAAGGCTAGCTGCTGCACGCCCCATTGACACCCCTCGGCCGCCTGCTTACGGTCTCGCCAGCATTTCGAACGCATGACGAAATATCGAACAGCGTCGAGGGGTATCGCAGTGCGCATCACGGGAATCAGCACCCACGTCGTCGGCACGCCCTGGCGCAACCTCACCTATGTCCAGGTCCACACCGACGAGGGACTGACCGGCGTCGGCGAGACGCGGATGCTCGGCCGGACCGACGCGCTGGTGGGCTATCTGCGCGAGGCGGAGGCCAACCACATCGCGGGCTCCGATCCGTTCGCGGCCGAGGATCTGGTCCACCGGATGAAGTACGGCGACTACGGGCGGGCCGGCGAGATCGTGATGTCGGGCATCGCCGTGGTGGAGATGGCCTGTTGGGACATCAAGGGCAAGGCGCTCGGCGTCCCGGTGTGGCAGTTGCTCGGCGGAAAGGTCACCGACCGCGTCAAGGCGTACGCCAACGGCTGGTACACCACCGAGCGCACCCCCGAGGCGTACCACCGGGCGGCCGGGGCGGTGGTGGCGCGCGGCTACCGCGCGCTGAAGATCGACCCGTTCGGCACCGGTCACTTCGAGCTGGACCGCGCCGGGTCCCGGTACGCGGTGTCGCTGATCGAGGCCGTACGGGACGCGATCGGCCCCGACACCGAGCTGATGCTGGAGATGCACGGCCGGTTCAGTCCGGCGACGGCCGTGCGGCTGGCGCGCGAACTGGCCCCGTACGAACCGGCGTGGCTGGAGGAGCCCGTACCGCCGGAGAATCTTCAGGCGCTGAGCAAGGTCGCCGCGAAGGTCGACATCCCCGTTGCGACCGGCGAACGCATCCATGACCGGATCGAGTTCCGTGAACTGTTCGCCTCGCAGGCCGCCGACATCATCCAGCCGGACGTCGGCCATGTCGGCGGCATCCTGGAGACACGGAAACTCGCCGCCACCGCCGAGACCCACTACGTACTGGTCGCCCCGCACAACGTCGGCGGATCCGTGTTGACCGCCGCCAGCCTGCAACTGGCCGCCTGCACACCGAACTTCAAAATCCTGGAACACTTCAACGACTTCGCCGACGCGGAGATCAAGAAGATCGTCACCGGTGCGCCCGAGGTCGACCCCGCGACGGGCTGCTTCGAGATCTCGCACGCGCCCGGCCTCGGCGTCGAGTTCGACGCCGACGCGGCGGCCGAATTCCCCCAGCAGCAGGCCCGGTTCGACCTCTGGGCCGAGGGCTGGGAGAAGCGCGACCCGAAGGCGTCCCGATGAGCCGGGCCGTCGTCGTCGACGAGCCCGGCGTCCACCGGCTGGCCGAGGGCGAGCCCCCCGTACCGGGACCCGGCGAGGTGCTGGTCAGGGTCGCCGCCGCCGGGATCTGTCTGAGCGACCGCGAGGTGTATCACGGCCGCCGCGACCCCGGTTACGTCCGCTACCCCGTCACCCCCGGCCACGAATGGGCCGGCACCGTCGAGGCCGTCGGCGGGGGAGTGGACCCGGCACTCGTCGGCAGACGCACCGTCGCCGAGGGCTTCCGCACCTGCGGCGTCTGCGAGCGGTGCCGGGCCGGCGACACCTCGCTGTGCACCGGCGGCTACGACGAGACGGGCTTCACCCGGCCGGGCGCGTTCGCCGACCATGTCACCGTCCCCGCGCGCCTGTTGCACCCCCTGGCCGCCGACGCGGACCTGCGGGCGGCCGCCCTCCTGGAGCCGGCCGCCGTGGTCGCCGGAGCCGTACGGGCCGGGCGCCCGGAGCCCGGCGAACGGATCGCCGTCGTGGGCGCCGGCACGCTCGGACTGCTCGCCGTCCAGTTCCTCGCCGCGTACGCGCCCGGCGAACTGACCGTGATCGAGCCCCGGGCCGGACGCGCCGCCCTCGCGCCCGCGTTCGGCGCGCACGAGATCCTGACCCCGGCGGAGGCCGAGGGCCGCCGGGGCACCTACGACCTCGTGGTCGAGACGGCGGGCGCGCCCACCACGGCGGCCTCGTCCTGTCTGCTGGCCCGGCGCGGCGGGCGGGTCGTCCTCACCGGCATGTTCACCACCGGCGCGACCGGCATCGACCCCGTGCACCTGTCGCTGAGCCAGCTGACCGTACGCAGCGTCTTCGGCGCCCCGTCGGCCGCCTGGTCCTTCGCCGTACGCGCCTTCACGGCGGGCCTGCTCGACCCCGGCCCGCTGATCAGCCACGAGTTCCCGCTGGAGCGGTACGCGGAGGCCGTCGCGCTCGTCGGCGGCGGCGACCCCGGTACGGGGAAGGTGCTGCTGCGGCCCTGACCCCGCCCGGCCGGGCGCGCCGCGACAGCGACGTACCCCAAGATCCGAACATGGTTCGAGATATCGAACAGCCTGGGCATCCGCCCACCGACACCACCCTCACGAACCGACAGGCAGCGACCGAAGGACATGTCCGTTGACCGACGCACCAGCCCCCGGCCCCCGCCGCCCCGGTGAGCAGGCG
>NZ_MDCR01000269.1 GCF_001723055.1 Streptomyces niveus | reverse complement strand
CACCGCGTTCACGAGATCCCGTCCGATCATCACGATCGGGCGGGATCTTCGTTTTCGGGATTCCCGGATCCTCGGCTTGAGGACGAGCCGGGTCCCCAACCCCCGTCAGGACTCCGTCGGTACCGGGCCGCCCCCGGGGCCGGCCCATACCCGGCAGGAGACCGCGACCACCAGGGGCCACACCGCCTGAACGACGGTCACCACCCGTTCCGCGATGCCCGGGGCCTTCCCGTCCTGGAGCTCGAACACGAACCACAACGCGCACAGGCACATCAGCGCGGTCGCCACGATCGCCACCTTGAACCGGAGGCCCCACGGCGCCGGTCGCCTCCAGTGGCGGGCGGCCAGCGCGGGCCAGATCGCGAGCAGGACGAAGCCGGTGGCGGCCACCGCCCCGTGGCTCAGCGCCCCACCGCTCAGCGGCGCGGGGACCAGGGTCAGGGCCATCGCGGCGAGTCCCCCGCCGGCCAGGGCGATGCGGCCGGGGAGGGCCGCCTCCCGGAGACCGTGTGCCGTGGCCATGTAGCAGACTCCGAGCACGAGCAGTATTCCCGTCATCAGCCAGTAGCCGCGGGCGCCGTAGGACGCCAGGATGCTGAGGGTCTCCACCGCGGGGTTGTAGGTCGGTCCTTGCAGCACCTGCGAGATCGCCGAGGCACCGACCAGGAGCACAGGGGCGCCGCTCGCGGAGAGCAGCACCCACCAGGGGGCACGTCGCATCAGGCCACGGTAAACAGCGCCCGCTCGCTCTTGGCGGTGACACACAGTCAGGCGCCGGCGACATCACCGGTGCTCGTGTCGGTGGTGGCCCGTACGCTTCCCTTCCCGTAGGGAAGAGGACACGAGACGGCACAGAGGAGTGGCTGACGTGCGGCGTATCGACGTGGCGGAGCGACGGGCGCGGATCGGTGTACGGCACCGGCTGGCGGTGGCCGCCCGCGCGGACGGTCCCGTCGAGGTGGCACGCGACCTCGTCGCACTGCACAGCACCGACCCGTCCTCCGTGTACGTGGCGACGTGGGCGCGGACGAACGGCGGCGCGGTACGGGACGTGGAACGCGCCCTGTACGAGGACCGCTCCCTCATCCGGCTCCTCGGCATGCGCCGTACGGTCTTCGTCACCACCCTCGACGTGGCGCCCGTGATACAGGCCGCCTGCTCGCACGCGGTGGCCGCGCGCGAACGCCGCAAGCTCCTCGGGTTCCTGGCCGCGTCGGGGGTCGCGGCCGACGAGGCGGGCGTACGCGCGTGGCTGGCCGAGACGGAGGACGTCGCCGTGCGGGCGCTCGCCGCGCGCGGGGAGTCCACGGCCGCCGAACTCGCCGGCGACGACCCCCGCCTCAGTACGGAGGTGGTGCTCTCGCCCGGCAAGCACTACGAGGGCACCCAGAAGGTCGCGAGCAGACTGCTGCTCCTGCTCGCCGCGGAGGGCCGGGTGGTACGCGGCCGGCCGCGCGGCTCGTGGACCTCGCACCAGTACCGGTGGGCGCCGCTGACGGACTGGTTCCCCGGCGGCCTGGCACCGTGGGACACCCACCGCGCGGAGGAGGAGCTGGCCCGGCGCTGGCTACGGGCGTTCGGCCCGGCCTCGGCGGACGATCTGCGCTGGTGGGCGGGGTGGACGAAGACCCAGGTCAAGCGGGTGCTGACCGAACTGAAGCCGGTCGAGGCCGATCTCGGCGGCGGTGCGACGGGTCTGCTCCTGCCCGACGACCTGGAGCCGACCGCCCCGCCCGAGCCGTGGGCCGCGCTGCTGCCGGCGCTCGACTCCACGCCGATGGGCTGGCACGAACGCGACTGGTTCCTCGGCGAACACGGCCCGCGCCTCTTCGACAGGGCCGGGAACATCGGCCCCTCGCTGTGGTGGGACGGCCGTGTCGTCGGCGGCTGGGCGCAGGACGGCGGCGGCGACATCGTGTGCCGCTTCCTCGAGGATGTCGGCGCGGACGCGAAGGCGGCCGTACACCGCGAGGCCGAGCGCCTCGCCGTACCCCTGGGCGGGGTCCGGCTCAGCCCCCGTACCCGCGGCCGTACCTGGCTGGAGGACGAACTGGCCGGCTAGCCCGCCTTCTTGGGAGGGCGGCCCAGCGCCAGGCTCAGTGCCGCGCTGATCAGCAGCGCCGCCGTCGCCGTCAGGACGCTGGCCGTCAGCGCCGTCGCGTACGCCTCGGAGCTTCCGTCCCCGTCCACCACGGTGAAGAAGATCGTGCCCAGGCCGGCCACCCCCACCGCCGCCCCGAACTGCTGGCTCGTGCTGTAGATGCCCGACGCCGAACCCGCGTGCTCGGGCGGCACGGTCGAGAAGAACAGTGTGCTGAGCGTCGGCATGACGAGATTCATGCCGACGCCGATCGCGGCCAGACCCGGCACCAGCGCCCAACTGTCCACGCTCCCCGGCGCCGTGGACCCGGACGGTGCCCCGTACAGCACACCCAGCGTGCCCGCGACGGACAGCAGACACCCGGCCACCACCACCGCGCGGCCGAACCGGACGATGAGGCGCCCCACGAAGCCCGCCATGGCCAGACCGCCCGCCGAGAACGCGATGGTCAGCACCCCGGCGTCCAGCGCCGAGTAGTGGTGCCCGTTCTGTATCCACAGCACGAACACCAGCAGGAACCCGGTGAAGGCGGCGAAGGCCACCAGCTGCACGGTGAGCGCGGTGACGACCAGCCGGTTGCGGAACAGCTCCATCGGCAGCAGCGCCCCCGCCCGCCAGGCCGGCCGCCGGTGCTCGGCGACCGCCAGTCCCAGCACCGCGAGGGCGCCCGCGGCCAGACAGACCCAGATCCACGCGGGCCAGCCGAACGTACGGCCCTCCATCAGCGGGAACACCATCGCGACCAGCCCGGCGGTGAGCACGCCGGTCGACAGCCAGCGGGGCCGCGCGCTGCCCGGCACCCTGCTCTCCGGCACCAGCCAGGCCCCGAGCGCCACGAGTACGGCGGCGGCCGGCACGGTGACCAGGAAGACCGCGCGCCAGCCGAGCCCGGCGACGTCCGCGCCGATCAGGACACCGCCGAGCAGCAGCCCCCCGGCCTGGGCGAGCCCGGCGACGATCCCGAACGTCCCGAAGACCGTGGCCCGTTCGCGCCCCTGGAAGAGGGTGAACAGGATGCTCATCACCTGTGGCGCGAGCGCGGCGGCGGCCAGCCCCTGCGCGGCGCGGGCGGCGATCAGTTCCGCCGGGCCGTTCGCGAAGCCGCTCCACAGGCCGGTGAGCCCGAAGGCGACGATTCCCAGCAGGAAGAGCCGTTTGCGGCCCCACAGATCACCGGCCCGCGCGAAGGTGATCAGCGCGGCGGCGAAGGCCAGCAGATACGAGGCGGAGATCCACTCCAGCTGGGTGGAGCTCGCGTCGAGGTCGCGCTGGATGGCGGGCAGCCCGACGTTGACGATCGTGACGTTCAGCAGGTCCAGCATGAAGGCCAGGATCAGGACGACCATGGCCGCCCAGCGCCGTGGATACGGCGCTGGGCGGCCATGGT
>NZ_MDCR01000268.1 GCF_001723055.1 Streptomyces niveus | reverse complement strand
GACGGCGGCCCTTCGCCGTGCTCAGCAGCAGCGGAAGCCTTCCCTCGGGTCCGCCTCCCGGGCGTCCATCCGGGCGCGTTCGAAGGCGCGGCGGGTCAGGGGCTCCGTCGTCGGGTCGCAGGCACGGGTGTGGGCCACGTAGTGGTCGTACGCGGACTCGCCCGTCAACTCGCGTACGTACCAGCGGATCCGGCCTACCGCTTGGCGTACCTTCACGTCGTCCCCGACCCCGAACCCGACCCCGAACCTGAAGACGCCTTCGCCGCCTCCAGTTCGGCCTTCTCCTCCTTCGTCGCGATCAGGCCCGCCGGTGCGACCAGTTCCGACTTCACGTACGGCGTCTCCGACAGCTTCACGTTCTCCGGATGGCGGATCGCGTTGTAGCAGACCCGGCCCGCGTCGGCGATGACCACCAGGATCAGGATCGCGAAGACCGCCGAAAGGACGCCGTCCACCGTCGAGTTGGTGACCACCGTGTGCATGTCGTCCATCGTCTTCGCCGGCGGGATCACCTCGCCCTTGTCGATGCCCGCCTGGTAGACGTCGCGCTGAGTGAAGAAGCCGACCCTCGGGTCGTCGGAGAAGATCTTCTGCCAGCTCGCGGTGAGCGTGACCGCCGCGTCCCAGGCGAGCGGAACTGCCGTCACCCAGGCCCATTTCAGCCGCCCGGACTTCACCAGCAGCGTGGTGCACACGGCGAGCGCCACCGCCGCCAGGAGCTGGTTCGCGATGCCGAACAGCGGGAAGAGCTGGTTGATGCCGCCCAGCGGGTCGTGGACGCCGACCCAGAGGAAGTAGCCCCACGCGCCGACGACCACGGCGCTGGCGAACCAGACGCCGGGCTTCCAGCTGACCTGGCGCATCGGCTTGTACACGTTGCCGAGCATGTCCTGGAGCATGAAGCGGCCGACGCGCGTCCCCGCGTCCACCGTCGTCAGGATGAACAGAGCCTCGAACATGATGGCGAAGTGGTACCAGAACGCCTTCATCCCCGCGCCGCCGATGACGGACGAGAAGATGTCCGACATACCGAGCGCGAACGTCGGCGCACCACCCGTACGGGAGAGCAGGCTCGACTCCTCGACGTCCTTCGCCGCCTGGGCGAGTTGGTCCGGCGAGATGGTGAAGCCGAGGTTGGCGACCGCCGCCGAGGCGGACTCGACCGTGCCGCCGATGACTCCGGCGGGGGAGTTGATCGCGAAGTACAGACCCGGGTCGATGATGCACGCCGTGATCATCGCCATGATCGCGACGAACGACTCGGTGAGCATCGCCCCGTACCCGATCATCCGGATCTGGGTCTCCTTCTGCACCATCTTCGGCGTGGTGCCCGAGGAGACCAGGGAGTGGAATCCGGACAGCGCGCCGCACGCGATGGTGATGAAGACGAACGGGAACATCGAACCTGCGAAGACCGGACCGTCACCACGGCTCGCGAACTCCGTGACCGCGTCCATCTTCATCGTCGGCATCGCGACGACCACACCGATCGCCAGCAGCGCGATCGTGCCGACCTTCATGAAGGTCGACAGATAGTCGCGCGGCGCCAGCAGCATCCAGACCGGAAGTACGGAGGCGAGGAAGCCGTAGACGATCATCCAGATGACCAGCGTGCCGGCCTCCAGCGTGAACGTGTCGGCGAGCGAGGACTCGGCGACCCAGCCACCGGCCACGATCGCGAGCAGCAGCAGCGCCACACCGATGAGCGAGACCTCGCTGACCTTGCCCGGCCGCAGTACGCGCAGATACACGCCCATGAAGAGCGCGATCGGGATGGTCATCGCGATGGAGAAGACGCCCCACGGCGAGTCGGCCAGCGCGTTGACGATGACCAGGGCCAGCACCGCCAGCAGGATGATCATGATCAGGAAGACCGCGATGAGCGCGGCGGCGCCACCGAACGGGCCTATCTCGTCACGGGCGATCTGGCCGAGCGAACGGCCGTCGCGGCGCGTGGAGAAGAACAGCGTGACCATGTCCTGGACCGCGCCCGCGAAGATGACGCCCGCGACGATCCAGATGGTGCCCGGCAGATAGCCCATCTGGGCGGCCAGCACCGGCCCGACGAGCGGTCCCGCGCCCGCGACGGCCGCGAAGTGGTGGCCGAAGAGCACCCGCCGGTCGGTGGGGTGGAAGTCGACACCGTTGTCGAGGCGTTCGGCGGGCGTGGCCCGCGTCTTGTCGACCTTCAGAACCCGCCGCGCGATGAAGCGCGCGTAGAAGCGGTAGGCGATCGCGTACGAGCCGAGTGCCGCCGCGAGCATCCAGGCGGCGGAGATCTCCTCACCGCGCGACAGCGCGAGTACGCCCCAGCCGACCGCGCCCACCAGGGCGACCAGCGCCCAGACCGCGATCGATCTCGGCGTCAGACGCCCGGACGATCCCTCTGTGTCCTGCGTGGACCTTGCTGGTGCCGGCTCTGGCATGGCGAGTCGTCCCCTCACTGGTCACCTGCTGAAACTCGCAGGAAATCTAAGGGAACGTCTCGGCATGCGTCACCCCCCGTCCGCATATCGGTACGGCAACGGTGTGCCCGCCGTACTCCTGCGTCGGTTTCTCAACACGCCTTCCGACATGCGCTTTTGGCGGATTCCGGACCGCCGGGGGCGCGGTCAGTCGGTGGGTCTGCGCAGCCGCGCCACGAACTTGTACCGGTCGCCCCGGTACACCGAGCGCACCCACTCCACCGGCTCCCCGGCGGTGTCGATCGAGTGCCGCGACAGCATCAGCATCGGCAGGCCCACGTCCGTACCCAGCAGCCCCGCCTCGCGCGGCGTCGCCAGCGACGTCTCGATGGTCTCCTCGGCCTCCGCCAGATGCACGCCGTACACCTCGGCCAACGCCGTGTAGAGGGACGTGTACTTGACGAGCGAACGGCGCAGCGCGGGGAAGCGTTTGGCCGAAAGGTGTGTGGTCTCGATCGCCATCGGCTCGCCGCTCGCCAGCCGCAGCCGCTCGATGCGCAGCACGCGCCCGCCCGTGGTGATGTCGAGCAGCCCGGCGAGCGTGTCGTCGGCGGTGACGTACCCGATGTCGAGCAGTTGTGAGGTCGGCTCCAGGCCCTGGGCCCGCATGTCCTCGGTGTACGAGGTGAGCTGGAGTGCCTGCGAGACCTTGGGCTTGGCCACGAACGTGCCCTTGCCCTGGATCCGCTCCAGCCGGCCCTCGACGACCAGCTCCTGGAGCGCCTGGCGCACGGTGGTGCGCGAGGTGTCGAATTCGGCCGCCAGGGTGCGCTCCGGCGGTACGGGCGTGCCCGGCGGCAGCGTCTCCGTCATGTCGAGCAAGTGACGCTTCAGCCGGTAGTACTTGGGCACGCGTGCGGTACGGGTGGCCGCCCCGTTCTCGGTCTCGCTGCCGCCCCCGTCCGTGGCCATGGTCTGCCTTCCCGACTCCTGCGCTGCTGCCGTCACCGGCTCCTCCGTCTGTTGCGGCTCACATCGTGGCACGGTCCGGTCGCGGGTCGTCTCCCCGATCCAGGTGTCGGTCCGATAACGGACACGACAGCCCTCTTATACACCCTTGACACCCCTAAAGGTCTAGGCCAAGCTCCCCGTACTGGTCTAAACCATTAAAGACCAGGTCCCAGCCCCGGTGGTACTCGTCGTAAGTCAGCGCGGTGGGGAGGGGGTTGCAGGAATCCCTGAGGAGGGTGGCGTGAAGCGCAAGCTCATCGCGGCGATCGGCGTCGCGGGCATGATGTTCTCGGTCGCGGCGTGCGGATCCGACGACAGCAATTCTGCGAAGGACCCGAAGGACCGCAAGGACACAGTCACCGTCTGGCTGATGGTGGACGCGCAGAGCACCTGGCCGGAACTGGTCAAGGACGTCAACGCGCAGTTCAAGGAGAAGTACCCGAACGTCAAGGTCAATGTCCAGTACCAGCAGTGGGCGGACAAGGCCAAGAAGCTCGACACCGCCCTCGGTGGCGACAAGTTCCCGGATGTCGTCGAGCTCGGCAACACCGAGACGATGCAGTACATCCTCAACGGCGCGGTCGCCGAGGTCGATCCCAAGAAGTACGACAACTCGGACACCTGGATCCAGGGACTGAAGGACACCTGCACCTTCGAGGGCAAGCAGTACTGCGTGCCCTACTACGCCGGTGCGCGCGTGGCGATCTACAACACGGACATGCTCAAGAAGGGCGCCGGCCTCGACACGCTGCCGGAGACCGAGGACGAGATGCTCGCGGCGATGGACAAGGTCGCGGCGGAGCAGGGCAAGAAGGACAAGCGGTTCTCCAGCCTCTACCTGCCGGGCCGTTACTGGTACGCCGCGATGTCCTACGTCGCCGCGTACGGCGGCAAGATCGCCGAGTACGACGAGGGCGCGAAGGAGTGGAAGGGCTCGCTCTCCTCGCCCGAGGCGCAGAAGGGCATCCAGCACTTCATCGACCTCGTCAAGAAGTACAACAAGGCGGACCTGACGAAGGACGAGCAGGACCACGCCAACGTGATGGCCAACGAGAAGGCGGCCCTCATCTACGGCAACGGCTGGGAGTCCGGCTCCGTCATCGACGGGAAGAACAACGGCAACCCGAAGCTTGAGGGCAAGATCCTCACCGCCGGAATGCCCGGCCCGAACGGCAAGGCGCTGCCCTCCTTCATCGGCGGCTCCGACCTGGCCATCACGAGCAAGTCCAAGGTCCAGGACCTGGCCGAGGACTGGGTCTCGATGTTCACCAGCGAGAAGTCCATGGAGGTGCTGGCGAGCAAGAACATCCTCCCGAACAACGAGAAGCAGCTGGAGCCGCTGAAGGCGAAGCCGGAGACGGCCGCGATCGCCAACGCCGTGCCCGACGCGTGGTTCACGCCGATCGCGCCCGGCTGGACCTCCATCGAGAAGGAGGAGGTCCTGAAGAACATGCTCCTGTCGATCCTCAAGGGTGACTCCGTGGCCGACGCCACGAAGGCCGCCGACGCGAAGATCAACGAGCTGATCAACGAAGAGTCCTGACCCCTGGGTCCCCGGGGTCTTCAGGTCCCCGGGGTCCTCAAGTCCAGGGCCTCCGGTGCCCCCGCCCCCGGAGGCCCTTCGGCGGGGCGGGCGGGGGCGGGGGTCCGGTCACCACCGGGCCCCCGCTCCCCGCCCTTTCGGGCGCGGATTCGGTGCAGAGAATGAAACGGAAGGTCAGTCACGTGACTGCTGCCGACACGCAGGAGGCCGCCGGACCCCCGGCGCCCCCGGTACCGCGTGACCCGAAAGGGACAGACGGCCGGCCGGGCCCCGAGAAGGAGACGGCCGGCGACCTCGGGAAGAGACGCCGCAAGAAGGGCGAACTCCTCCCGTTCCTCCTGATCCTTCCGGCGATCCTCGCCATCGCCGCCGTCTACGCGTTCCCGCTCTCCAAGACCGTGATCATGTCCTTCCAGGACATGGGCCGGCGCGAGCTGTGGACGGGGGAGTCGCCGCCCTGGGTCGGCTTCGAGCAGTTCACCAACATCCTCGGCGACAGCGAGTTCTGGTACGTCACCGGCCGCACCGTCCTGTTCATGGCCGTCTGCGTCGTCCTCACCATGGCCATCGGCCTGCTGGTCGCCATGATGATGACCCGGCTGTCCACGTGGGTGCGTCTGACCCTGACCGCGGCGCTGATCGCCGCCTGGTCGATGCCCCTGATGGTCGCCGCCTCGATCTTCCGCTGGCTGTCGGACTCCGACTACGGCCTGCTGAACACCCTGATAGCCAAGGTCGTCGGCGACGACTTCCTCGGCCACAACTGGTTCCTCGACCCCTGGCAGGGCTTCGCGATCATCACGCTGCTGGTCGTCTGGGGCGCCATCCCGTTCGTCGTGATCACGCTGTACGCGGCCCTCACCCAGGTCCCCCGGGAACTGGAGGAGGCGGCGGCCCTCGACGGCGCCAACGTCCGCGGCATCTTCCGCTTCGTGACCTGGCCCGTCATCCGCCCGGTCTTCGTCATGGTGACCACGCTCTCGGTGATCTGGGACTTCAACGTGTTCGGCCAGATCTGGCTGCTGCGCGGCAACAAGCCCGAACCGGAGTACGAGACCCTCGGCCTCTACTCCTTCTCCAAGGCCTTCGAGTCCACCTCCTTCAGCCAGGGCACCGCGATCGCCCTGATCACCGTTCTGCTGCTCTCCGGCGTGGCCGTGTACTACCTGCGTCAGCTGATGAAGACAGGAGAGGTCGAATGAGCACCTCAACCTCCACCGCGCCCGCGCCCGTTCCGCCCCCGCCCCCCGCCGTCGCCGGGCAGAAGCTGCGGCCGGACCGCAAGAAGAGCCGCGGCCTGTACGACGTGCTGGGCCTCCTCTTCGCCGTCGTCATGGCGTTCCCGGTGTACTGGCTGGTCATCAGCTCGCTGCGGCCCAACCACGAGATCCGCTCCTACGACCAGACGCTGTGGCCGTCGTCGCTCACCTTCGACAACTTCGCCCGCGCGGTCGAACAGCCGAACTTCGGCACCGCCGTCCAGTCCAGCCTGATCGTCTCGGTCACCGCCGTCGTCGGCGGCATGATCATCGCGACGCTCGCCGCGCTCGCCATCGGCCGGTTCAGATTCTTCGGCCGCCGCGCGCTGCTGATGGTGCTGATCCTCGTACAGATGCTGCCGCCGACGGCGATGCTCATCCCGATCTACGCGCAGCTGAACGCGATCGGGGGCCTGGACGAGTACTGGGGCCTGATCATCGTCTACCTGGTGTCGACCCTGCCGTTCGCGATCATCATGATCCGCGGCTTCGTCGTGAACATCCCGGTGGAGCTGGAGGAGTCGGCCATGGTCGACGGCTGTACGCGGATGGGAGCCTTCCGGCGGGTGATCTTCCCTCTGCTGGCCCCCGGCCTCGCGGCGGCGTCGATCTTCGCGCTGGTCAACGCGTGGAACGAGTACCTCTTCGCGTACATCCTGATCAACGACAACTCCAAGTACACGCTCAACGTGTGGCTGATGACCTTCACCACCGAGCGCGGCACCGACTACGGGGCGCTGATGGCGTCCTCGACCCTGATCGCGCTGCCCGTGGTGGTGTTCTTCATGATCATTCAGAAGAAGATGGCGACCGGTCTGACCTCCGGCGCAGTAAAGGGATAGCGCTGTATGACCACTCTCACTCACCGCCCCGACACGCTGACCCGCGACGCCCTCGCCGTCCTCCAGCCCGGCTTCCACGGCACCACGGCGCCGGACTGGCTGCTGCGGCGCATCGGTGAAGGTCTCACCTCCGTCGGCCTCTTCGGCCGCAACATCCACACGCCCGCCCAACTGGCCGCGCTCACCGCGCAGCTGAGGGCCGAGCGGAACGACATCCTCGTCGCCATCGACGAGGAGGGCGGCGACGTCACCCGGCTCGAAGTACGCGAGGGGTCGTCCTTCCCCGGCAACTACGCGCTGGGCTCCGTCGACGACGTGGAGCTGACCCGGGCCGTCGCGCGCGAGCTGGGCAGCCGGCTCGCCGCGTGCGGTGTGAACCTCAACTGGGCGCCGTCCGCCGACGTCAACTCCGACGTCAACAACCCCGTCATCGGCGTGCGCTCCTTCGGCGCCGATCCGGTCCTCGTGGCCCGGCACACGGCCGCCTATGTAGAAGGGCTGCAGTCCGCGGGGGTGGCCGCCTGCACCAAGCACTTCCCCGGGCACGGCGACACGGCCGTCGACTCGCACCTCGCGCTGCCGCGCATCGATGTGGGCGTCGACACCCTGCACGCCCGTGAGCTGGCCCCCTTCCGGTCGGCGATCACCGCCGGTTCGAAATCGGTGATGAGCGCGCACATCCTGCTCTCCGCGCTCGACCCGGACCGCCCCGCGACCCTCAGCCCGCGGATCCTGACGGGTCTGCTCCGCGAGGAGCTGGGCTTCGGCGGTCTGATCGTCACCGACGGCATCGAGATGCAGGCCATCGCGTCGACGTACGGCATCGAGCGCGGCTCCGTCCTCGCGATCGCCGCGGGCGTCGACGCGATCTGCGTCGGCGGCGGCCTGGCCGACGAGGGGACAGTCCTGCGACTGCGCGACGCGTTGGTCGACGCGGTGCGGGAAGGCGAACTGCCCGAGGAGCGGCTGGCCGACGCGGCGGCGCGGGTACGCGCCCTCGCCGACTGGGCGCGCCGGGTGAGGGGTGCTTCGGGGCCGGGCGCGGCTGTACAGGAGGGGACCGCGCCCGGCGCCGGCACCTCTGCCGCCGGCGGACCGGACATCGGACTGGTCGCGGCCCGCCGCGCCGTGCGCGTGACGGGCACGGTCGAACCTCTTCAGGAGGCGCCGTACGTCGCCTCCTTCGCGGCCGTCGCGAACATCGCCGTCGGCGACGAGACACCCTGGGGCGTCGCCGCCGAACTGACGGCGCTGCTGCCGGGCACCGAGGCCGGCACCTACGGCAGCGGGAGCGGCGCGGCCGAGGTGCTCGCCGCCGCCGGGGAGCGCAGGATCGTCGCCGTCGTACGCGACCTGCACCGGCACTCCTGGATGGCGGCCGTCCTGGACGGCATCCGTGAGGCCCGCCCGGACACGGCCGTCGTGGAGATGGGTGTCAACCACGCCGAGCCCGCGGGAAGCCCGCACATCGCCACGTACGGCGCCGCGCCGGTCTGCGGCCGGGCGGCGGCCGAGGTCCTGACGGGCCGGAGCGTCTGACCGCCGGGGACACGCGCGTGCGGACGGGGGTGTCAGATGCCCTGCCAGTCCGGCTTCGAGGCGTACGTGGCGCGGAAGTACTCCGCGAGCTTCAGCTTCGACGCGGCGGCCTCGTCGACCACCACCGTCGCGTGCGGGTGCAGTTGCAGCGCCGACGCGGGTACGACGGCGGCCACCGGCCCCTCCACGGTCTGCGCCACCGCCTCGGCCTTGCCCTCGCCCGTGGCCAGCAGCACCAGGTGCCGGGCCTCCAGGATCGTGCCGATGCCCTGGGTGATGACGTGGTGCGGGACCTCGTCCGGGCTGTCGAAGAAGCGGGCGTTGTCCTCCCGGGTCTGCCGGGTGAGCGTCTTGATGCGGGTACGGGAGGCCAGCGACGAGCACGGCTCGTTGAAGCCGATGTGCCCGTCCGTCCCGATGCCCAGCAGCTGGAGGTCCACCCCGCCCGCCTGGGCGAGCGCCAGGTCGTACGCCTCGCACGCCGCCTGCACGTCCTCGGCGGCGCCGTCCGGCCCCATGAACGCGTCCTCGGTGAGCCCGAGCGGCTCGACGACCTCGCGCAGGACCACGGAGCGGTACGACTCCGGGTGCCCGGCCGGCAGGCCGACGTACTCGTCGAGCTGCGCGATACGGGCGCCCGACGCGTCCAGCGCGCCGGAGCGGACCTTGGCGGTCAGCGCCTGGTAGATGGGCAGCGGGGTCGATCCCGTGGCCACCCCGAGCAGGGCGTCGTGCTTGCGGCGCAGCAGGTTCGCGATGGTCTCCGCTATGAGTTCGCCGCCCGCCTCGGCGTCCTGGACGATGACAACTTCCACGCTGCGCCTGCCGATCTGGTTAGGGGTCCGCTGAGTATTGTGGTATAGACCAATCTAGCAGAGTGTCGGGCGGCGATGGAGCCCCCTCCGCCTGCGGGGGAACACGTTCCCGTGGTCGACGTGTGCGGGCCTCGTGGGCGCCGTCCCCCGGCCATCTTGAGCGCCGTCGGGGAGGTCCGGCCGCTTCCCGGCCCCTGAAACACCCGCGGGCCGCGGCGCCAGGACGGGACCCTCAGCCCGTCCGGCACCGCAGCCCGGAGCAACTACGGCCACGAGGGCCGTGAAAGAGGTATCGACGCAGTCAGGGCAGAGAGCGCCGGTTACCTCGTTCCACCCTCCTGTGCGGGGAGGGCGGAAGCTTTACTTCAGCATTGTGGACTAGACCATTCATGTCTGTCCATGGATGCGGGAGGGCATTTTCCGGCCCCTCTCCCCACCACGTCGCGCGCGCCCTCCCGGTTCACCCCACGGGTACGCTCGCCTCTGTGCCCTCCATGAACGACCTCGTACGCCAGCACACGGCCCTGACCGAGTCCGACCTCGAATGGCTCCACCTGCTGGTCTCGGAGTGGCAGCTGCTCTCCGACCTGTCCTTCGCGGACCTCGTCCTGTGGGTCCCCACCCGCGACGGCGCCCGCTACGTCTCCGTGGCCCAGATGCGGCCCAACACCGGCCCCACGTCCTACCAGGACGACATGGTCGGCCACCTCGTCCCCCGGGGCCGCAGACCGCTCCTGGACGCCGCGCTGGACGAGGGGCGGATCGTGCGCGAGGGCGACCCCGAGTGGCGCGAGGAGGTCCCGGTGCGGGTCGAGTCGATCCCTGTACGCCGTGAGGGCCGCGTCCTCGGTGTCATCGCCCGCAACACCAACCTGCTCACCGTCCGCACGCCCAGCCGGCTGGAGCTCACCTACCTCCAGTCCGCGTCCGACCTGGCACAGATGATCGCCGCCGGATCGTTTCCCTTCCCCGGCCAGCAGGTCGACATGGACGCCTCACCGCGCGTCGGCGACGGGCTGATCAGGCTCGACGTCGACGGCGTCGTCCAGTACGCGAGCCCCAACGCCCTGTCCGCGTATCACCGGCTGGGACTGGCGTCCGACCTGGTGGGACACCATCTCGGCCAGACGACCGACGAACTCGCCCCGGTGCGCGGCCCGGTGGACGAGGCCCTGGTCAAACTGGCCAGCGGATACGCCCCGCGCGAGACCGAGGTGGAGAGCGCGGGCGGTGTCATCCAGCTGCGCGCCATCCCGCTCAAGCCGAAGGGAACCCGCGTCGGTTCGCTGATCCTGCTCCGTGACGTCACCGAACTGCGGCGCCGTGAGCGCGAGTTGATAACGAAGGACGCCACGATCCGGGAGATCCACCACCGGGTGAAGAACAACCTCCAGACGGTCGCCGCGCTGCTCAGGCTCCAGGCCCGCCGGATGGACTCGGAACAGGGCCGGGAGGCCCTCAACGAGGCGGTGCGCAGGGTCGGTTCCATCGCCATCGTCCATGAGACGCTTTCTCAGAATCTGGACGAACGGGTCGAGTTCGACGAGATCGCCGACCGGGTCCTCGCGATGGTGTCGGAGATCTCGCCCGGCAAGACGGTGCGCCGGACGGGCCGGTTCGGGATTCTGGACGCGGAGGTCGCCACGCCGCTGTCGATGGTCCTCACCGAGATCCTGCAGAACGCGCTGGAACACGCCTTCGGTACGGGGGAGCGCGGCACGGTCGAGGTGCACGCCGTCCGCAGCGGTGGGAACGGCCCCAAACGCCCCGGCGACGTGGGCCGTTCGGACGCCCGGCTGCTCATCACCGTGCAGGACGACGGCCGCGGACTGCCCGAGGGCTTCGACCCCAGGCGGGCCGGCAACCTGGGTCTGCAGATCGTACGGACGCTGGTGGAGGGGGAGTTGGGCGGCGGGTTCGACATGCTGCCCGGCCAGGAGCGGGGTACGCGGGTGATCCTCGACATCCCGGTCGAGCCGCACAAGTGACCGACGCCTGAACGCCTTTCACAACAGCGTCCTCTCCTGCGACGTCCGTCACAGCGACGAGCCCCGGACCGTGGTGACGGTCCGGGGCTCGGCCTCAAGCTCTGTGACGTTGCGCATCGGGGGGTACTGCGCGCTGCGGTTCGGGGGCGGGGTTATGCGTACACGCTGTACGCGCCGCCGTGCTCAAGCTGGGTGCGGTGTCTCAGGCGGTCGCGTTACGCGCCCGGTTGCGAGCGGCACGACGCTTCATCGCGCGGCGCTCGTCCTCGCTGAGGCCACCCCAGACACCCGAGTCCTGACCGGACTCGAGCGCCCACTGCAGGCACTGCTCCATGACGGGGCAGCGACGGCAGACGGCCTTGGCTTCCTCGATCTGCAGCAGCGCAGGACCGGTGTTGCCGATGGGGAAGAAGAGCTCGGGGTCTTCCTCGCGGCAAACGGCGTTGTGACGCCAGTCCATGGCTGCTACCTCTCTTGGTGTTACGTGCTGATTGCTTGTGAATGTGAACGCTTTCACGAATCCCCGGACAAGGGAAGGGCCGACGCCCAGACGAACTGGGGTGGTCCTGGCTTGAGGAGGGGGTTCTGGTGCTCAGTGGAGGCCGGTGTTGCGGGCCGTCCCGAGCGCCATGTAGAGATTCGCAAACCTCGGCGGCGGATACAACCCCTTCCGGAAAGTTTTTTTTGATTCCTCGGTGTCGACTCGGTCACAGCCGTACTTCCATGGGGTGGATGCCAGCCTAAACGTTCGAGTGAAAGGACTTTCCCCACTTCCACTCACACAATCACACGCAGTGCACGGCGTACGCCTGTGAACGTCACGCTCGTTCGCAGTCCCAGGTGGTCGCCATCCATCTGGAAGGGCAGTGGGACCTTCGATTGCAAGGTGAAGTCGGTCAGGTCATGAAGCGAAACCGCATGCCTGCCGTGCGGCCCTCGATCGGGGGTCGAATTGAGTAGCTGCGTCGCATAACGCGCCACCGCCGGAGTCGACAACTTGCTCAGTCCGAGCACGTCCAGAGCGGTGTCGAACGACGCGCCCGGAGACGCGTACAGCGGACGATTGCCCAGGTAGGAGTACGGGGCGGTGTTGCAGACTATGGACAGCACAAGATCCTTGACCGGCTTCTCGCCGGGCCGGTCGAGGGTGATCATGCCGCGCCGGCGATGGGGCTCGTCGAGGAACTGCCGCACCACCTGGCGGACATAGAGCGCGTGCGTCGAACGCTTACCGCGCTCCCGCTGTTGTTCGACTCGGCCGACCACTCCCGCGTCGAATCCCAATCCCGCGCAGAAAGTGAACCAGCGCGCGGGAACTGATTCGTCGTCGGTTCCCGGAGTCCCGGCCGCCAGTCCCAGACCGACAGTGCGTTCGCTCCGGTTACTCAGCGCGTCCAAAATGGCGCCGGTCGCCTCGACGGCGTCATTCGGCAGCCCCAGCGCACGGGCGAAGACATTCGTCGAACCGCCCGGCACGACCGCGAGTCTCGGCAGCCGGTCGGGGTCCGGGCCGCCGTGCAGAAGGCCGTTGACGACCTCGTTGACCGTGCCGTCGCCGCCGAGGGCGACCACCAGCTCCATGTCGTCCGAGTCCGCCGCACGCCGCCCCAGATCGCGGGCGTGCCCCCGGTACTCGGTCGTCACGACCTCCAGCTTCATCTCACTGGCCAGCGCGTGGATGAGTACGTCGCGGGTGCGGGCACTGGTGGTGGTTGCTGCTGGATTGACCACAAGGAGTGCGCGCATACGGAGGACATTACCGGCCAGGCACACCCGCCCCGCCCCCGGGCGGACCGCGCGCGTCCGGGGGCCGGCCGGTCACCCGGGCCGGGCCGCTACCCTGCTGGGGTGAGCAGCAGCGACCAGAACACCCCCGACCCGAGCCCCCGCCCCGGCCGGCTGACGGCAGCCGCCGCCTGCGCCGGCCTCGAAGCCCTCGCGCTCGTCGTCGGCGGCGGATATCTGCTCGTGATGGGCCTGCTCGGCCGCCCCGACGACCCCCAGCAGTCCGTGATGGGCGGTCTCACCCTCGTCGCCCTCGGCGTCATCCCGCTGCTCGCCGCCCGTGGACTGCTGCTGCGGCGCGGCTGGAGCCGCGGCCCCGCGGTCGCCACCCAGTTCATGGCGCTGCCCGTCGCCTGGACGCTGCTGAACTCCAGCGGCGCGTTCATCCCGGCCGGGATCGCCCTCGCGGTGGTCGCGGTGACGGCGCTGGTCCTGCTGATCAACCCGGCGACCACACAGGCCCTCGGCATCGGCCGCCAAGGCACGCCCTAGAGCACCCCACACACGTCGCAGGGGCCGCAC
>NZ_MDCR01000267.1 GCF_001723055.1 Streptomyces niveus | reverse complement strand
CCAGATGACGGCCGTACGCGGTGCGGCGCCACCGTACGGATCAGCTTGTCGCCCAGGAACGCGCGCGCCCCGCGTACGGCCGTCATCTGGAGGTCCTTGGTGAACGGGTTCGCGACCTCCCGGTCGCGGGCGGTGATCTCCCGGCGCAGTTCGGCCTCGTCGATGAGCGGCTTGTCGGTGAGCGCGTTCATGCCGCGTACGAGCGCGGCGAGGTCCTTCTCCACGACGAAGTCGGCGCCGTTGTCCATGAACGCCTTCACCGGTCCAGGCACGTCCAGGCGCGCCCGGTTGATCACGTCGCGCACGGACTTGCCCGTCAGGTCCGGGTTCTGTTCGGAGCCCGAGAGGGCGAACTCCTTGCCGATGATGCGCCGGTTGAGGACGAACCAGGTGTGGTCGTGGCCGGAGTGCATGATGTGGTCGAGCGTCCCGAGCGTGTCGAAGCCGGGGAACAGGGGGACCGGCAGCCGCCGGCCGCGCGCGTCGAGCCACAGCGACGAGGGGCCCGGCAGGATCCGGATGCCGTGCCTGGCCCAGATCGGGTTCCAGTTCTCGATGCCCTCCGTGTAGTGCCACATCCGGTCCCGGTTGATGTGGTGGGCGCCGGCCCGCTCGGTGATGCCGAGCATCAGTCCGTCGACATGGGCGGGCACGCCGGAGAGCATCTTCTCGGGCGGAGTGCCGAGGCGCTCCGGCCACTGGGCGCGTACGAGGTCGTGGTTGCCGCCGATGCCGCCGGACGTCACGATCACGGCCTGGCCCTTGAGTTCGAACGTGTCCGTCGTGACGCGGCTGCTGGCGGTGCCGCGTTCGGCGTCGCTGGGCTCCAGCACTTCGCCGGTGACGGTGTCGACGGCGCCCGCGGTGGCGGCGAGTCCGGTGACCCGGTGCCGGAAGCGGAAGGTCACCAGCCCCTTGGCGACGCCTTCGCGCACCTTCCGCTCGAAGGGCGCCACGACGCCGGGGCCGGTCCCCCAGGTGATGTGGAAGCGCGGCACCGAGTTGCCGTGCCCGCGCGCGCCGTAGCCGCCGCGTTCGGCCCAGCCGACGACCGGGAAGAACCGCACGCCCCGCTCGCGCAGCCAGGAGCGCTTCTCGCCTGCGGCGAAGTCGACGTACGCCTCGGCCCACTCGCGCGGCCAGTGGTCCTCGTCGCGGTCGAAGCCGGCCGTGCCGAGCCAGTCCTGGAGGGCGAGTTCACGGCTGTCCTTGACACGCAGCCGCCGCTGCTCGGGCGAGTCCACGAGGAACAGCCCGCCGAAGGACCAGTGGGCCTGTCCGCCTATGGACGCCTCGGGTTCCTGGTCGAGCAGGATCACCGAGCGCCCGGCGTCGACGAGTTCGGCGGTGGCGACAAGACCGGCCAGTCCCGCGCCGATCACGATCACGTCGGCGTCGTACGCCATGGGTTCCCACCTTCTCGGGGCGACTGAGGTGGTCCGATCTTCCGTACGGGCCGGTAACGAGTCAACCGGCCGTGCGTGCCAGGCTGTCCCGCATGAGCAGCTCTGACGAGATCATCGACATCGTGGACGAGCACGACCACGTCGTACGGCAGGCCTCGCGCGGTGAGGCGTACGCGCAGGGCCTGCGGCACCGTTGCGTCTTCGTCCTGGCGCGGGACGCCGAGAACCGGATCTTCGTCCACCGCAGGACGGCGACCAAGACCGTCTTCCCGTCCCGCTACGACATGTTCGTGGGCGGGGTGGTCGGCGCGGGCGAGACGTACGACGAGGCGGCGCTGCGCGAGGCCGAGGAGGAGCTGGGGGTGTCGGGCCTGCCGCGCCCCGTACCGGTGTTCACGTTCCTGTACGAGACCCCGGACGGCGGGCTGTCGTGGTGGTCGCGGGTGTACGAGGTCCGCTGTGTGCTGCCGGTCTCCCCGCAGGTGGAGGAGATCGAATGGCACGCGTTCCTCACGGACGCGGAGCTGGATCGGCGGCTGGCCGAGGACGCCGGCGACGGTGGGCGGCCGTGGACGCCGGACGGCCTGGCCGCGTACGAGCGGCTGAAGGCGGCCCGCGCGTCGGATGCGTAGGGTGCGACGGGTGATCGACTTTGTGCGGAGCCTGCGCCTGTGGTTCGCGCCCCGGCGGATCAGTGACGAGGGCACGACACCCGACTACCGTTTCTCGCTCGCCAACGAGCGCACGTTCCTCGCCTGGATCCGTACCGCGCTCGCCCTGGTGGGCGGCGGGTTCGCGGTCGACCAGTTCCTGCCGGACCTGCGCTGGGCGGTCAGGGTGGGGCTGGCGGTGGTGCTCTTCGCGATCGGCGCGCTCAGCGCGCTGCGGGCGATCAGCCAGTGGGTGCGCAGCGAGCGGGCGATGCGCCGGGGCGAGGATCTGCCGGTGACGGCCTTCCCGACGCTGCTGGGTCTGTCGGTGGCGGCCGTCGCCGTGATCATGCTGGTCGTGGTGCTGGCGGGCGGGAGTCGCTGATGGGGAGCCCGCCGGGTGACACGCGGGACCCGGGCCTCCAGCCGGAGCGGACCCGGCTGGCCTGGCGGCGTACGACGCTGACGTACACGGTGGTGGCGGTGCTCGCGGGCCGGCAGGTCATCCGGGGCGACGTGACGGTGGCGGGGGTGGTCGCGGCGGTGCTGAGCGTGCTCGTCTGGCTGGCGTTCCTGTGGGTGGCGCACGGGCGGATGGTGGCGCTGGACACGGCGGAGCCGCGCGCGCTGCCGGTGGGCGCGGGGGTGGCGGCGGTGGTGTGTGTGGTGTGCCTGGCGGCGTTCGGCGTGAGCGTGCTCTGAGCGGAAGCCCGGGCGACGGGACCCCCAGGTGAGGGAGGTCTGTCCCCCGTGCGAGCTACGCGCAGGTGTCCCCTGTGGGGTGACGATTCGCGGCGGCCGGATCCGTAGCGTTCGGTGCAGCCGCGGCGCTCGGTCCGCGGCGATTCCCCCACGAGGAGAGCAACATGATCCGCAATGGCAGGGCATCCGTCGCGATGGCACTGGTCTGTGTCGTGGCCGGTGCGGCACTTGTCGGCTGCCAGGAAGCCTCAACCGCGGATTCGAAGAATCCGTCCGCGAGCTCGACCACCGGCGGTGCCGGGGCGGACGGCAAGGGTTCGTTCACCGGTACCAAGAAGATCAAGGCCGACGGACGGTCGGTCAATGTGTCGTGTTCGGGTGATCCGGTGGAGGGCAGGCCGGTCGTCGTCCTGCTGCACGGGGGCGGTGACGGGCTGGACAAGTTGGCCGCCCTCCAGAAGACGCTGGGTGAGAAGGACCGGGCGTGCTCCTACGACCGGCTCGGCGCGGGCGCCAGCGACCAGCCCGACGGGCCCCAGAGTCTCGAAAGCGGCGGGAAGGTGCTGACGTCGGTGATCGAGCAGGTCGCCGGTGACGCGCCGGTCGTGCTGGCCGGGCATTCGCTGGGCGGACTGATCGCCGCCAGGTACGCACCCGACCACCAGGACAAGGTCAAGGGGCTGGTCCTGATGGACGCCACGTCACCGACGCAGAGCGCCGATCTCAACGAGGAGATCCCGCAGTCCGCGACCGGCGACGCGGTCGGGCTGCGGGACCAGACGCTGGCGGTCCTCCGGGGTGAGAGCCCGGAGAAGCTCGTGGTCCCCGACGGGAAGGTCCGCTCCGCGGGGGACATTCCGGTGGAGGTGATCCAGCACGGGAAGCGGTATCTCGCGGCTGTTCCGGAGTACGGGGCGGGGCTGGAGCGGGCGTGGGCGAGGGGGCAGGAGCAGTGGCTCGCGGTGTCGGGCAGCAGCAAGCTGAGCTCCGCCGAGAACAGCGAGCACTACATCTACCTCGACGAGCCGGATGTGGCGGTCGCGGCGATACGGCGCGTCGCCTCGCGGGCGGCCGACGCGTAGCGGCTCAGGTGACCAGACCGTGGCGGTAGGCGAAGACGACGGCCTGGACGCGGTCGCGGAGTCCGAGTTTGCTGAGGATGCGCGACACGAAGGTCTTGACGGTCTCCTGGCTGATCTGGAGGGTCGCGGCGATCTCGCTGTTGGAGAGTCCGTCCGCGATGAGGTGCAGGACCTCCAGTTCGCGAGGGGTCACCGGAAGATCGTCCGGGGTGCGCTCCACGGGCCGGATCCGGGCGGCGTGCACGCCCACGAGCCGGCGCGTCACCTCGGGGTCCAGCAGTGCCGCGCCCGTCGCCACGGTCCGGATGCCGTGCAGCAGTTGGGCCGGTGGCGCGTCTTTCAGCAGGAACCCGCTCGCCCCGGCGCGCAGGGCCTCGTAGACGTACTCGTCCAGGTTGAACGTGGTCACCACGAGCACCTTGACGGCGTGTGTCACCCCGGCGCCGGCCAGCAGGCGGGTGGCCTCGATGCCGTTCAGGACCGGCATGCGTACGTCCATCACCACGACGTCCGGGGTCAGTTCACCCGCGAGGTCGACCGCGGTCCGTCCGTCGCCGCACTCGCCGACCACTTCGAGGTCGGGCTGGGCGTCGATGATCGTGACCAGCCCGGTGCGGACCATCATCTGGTCGTCGCAGACCAGGACCCGGACGGGCGTGCTCATGACGCGCTCCTCTCGGGTATGCGCGCCCGCACGGTGAAGCCGCCGCCCGGGAGCGGGTCCGCGCTGAAGTCGCCGCCCAGGGCGTCGACCCGCTCGCGGAGACCGGCGAGGCCCCGGCCGCTCCCGCCGGGGGAGGCGGCCGGTGAGCCGGTTCCGTCCGTGCCGACCTCCACGGTGATCTCCCCTTCTCCGTGGCGTACCTGGACCGAGGTGCGACCGCCGTGGTCGTGCTTGAGCGCGTTGGTCAGGGCCTCCCGTACGACGCGGTAGGCCACGAGGTCGGCGCTGCCGCTCGGTTCCACCGGGGTGCCCTCCTCGGTGAACTCCACCGGCTGCCCGGCCCCGCGCGTCTGTTCCACGAGCGGGCGGAGTCCGCCGACGGACGGTGTCCCGGTCCCGGTGCCGTGGTCGGGGTTGAGCAGGTCGAGCAGCTGCCGCAGGTCGCTGATGGCCAGCCGGCCGGTGCCGGCGACGGCGGTCAGGGTGGCGTCGAGGCGCTCCGGCGCGGCGGTCAGACAGCGGGCGGCCTCGGCCTGCACGACCATCGCCGTCACATGGTGGGTCACGACGTCGTGGAGTTCGCGGGCGATCCGCGTGCGTTCGGCGGTGCGGGTGTCGATCGCGACGCGGCGGCGGTGCTCGGCCTCCTTGGCTCGGGTGGAGCGCAGCCACGCCCCGATGCCCCACATGAGTGCCAGCGCCAGGTAGTACGTCACGAACTCGCTGACCGGCAGGCCCGGACCGAGTTGGTGGAGCGCGACGGCGAACGGCACGTAGGCGGCGGAGAACAGCAGCACGGTGGCGCGCCGGTGGCGCTCCAGCCGGGAGCCCAGGCCCAGCAAGGCGACGGCCATCGCGGTGCCCGCGAACGAGTGGTAGCCGCGGAGTTGGTCGAGGGCGAAGCCGGTCGACACGAGGGTGAGGCAGACGACGGGCCACCGTCGGCACAGGGCGAGCGGGAGGCACTGGAGGGCGACCGCCACGACGGCCGCCGCGTCGTAGGGGCGGTCGGGCACACCGCCGAGCACCGTCCCGTGGCCCCGCAACGACGGCACGAGCGACCCGGCGAACAGGAGCAGCCCGAGGGAGAGATACCAGACCGTACTGTCGACCCGGCGCCACAACTCCGGGGCCCGTCGAAGACTGATCACCGGAAGAGCTTAGTGAACCTGGGCGCCGCACCGCCGCCGGGTCCGCGTTCGCCAACGGGCCGGGTCCGCCTAGCGGTTGCCCGTCTTGTACCGGGCCCGGGTGCCCGTGCGGGGGCGGGTGCCGGAGCCGGTGCGGGAGGTCGCCCTCGTACGGAGCGCGAGTGCGATACGGCGCTGTTCGCGTCCCGCGAAGCCCGGTTCACGGGCCATCAGCCTGATCAGTTCCTCGCGCAGGTGGCTGTCGCGGCCCGCGTCGGTGAAGTACCGGGCCTCGGCGAGCGCGGGGGCGAGCCGGCGGTGGCGGGGCGTCAGCACGGACTCCTCGTCGAACCAGTTCCAGTGCGGGAACGACCCGTTGACCTTCGCCTGGTTGTCGGCCAGATACGACCAGACCCGGCCGTCCAGGGACACGTCGGTGACATGGGCGGCCGGCAGGGTCCGCACCCAGTCGTTGTCCGGGTCCTGCTGCCAGCGCCAGGTGTTCGGGCTGGTGCTGTGGCGGCAGGTGACCGCGATGTAGCGGAGTTTGCGCCGGATGACCGCCCACGGCTCGCGGGTCTCCTCGATCCAGTCGGCGAGATGGCGGTGGAGCGTGCCGTAGCTCCGCCCCTCCGCGACGACGTCGACGAGGGCGATGGGGCGTTTGCGGCGCGCGAGGGCGTACGGCTCAAGTCCCACGGAGGCGAGGTGTTCGCGGAAGCGGCGGCCGGCGGCGGGGCTCCAGTCGGTGTCGGCCATGCAGGACACCGGCAGCCGCAGCAGCCGCCCGTCCCAGGGCGAGTGTTCCAGCGCGCCGGTCAGCAGGTCGTACATCGAGTCCAGCGACCTGCCGAGGAAGCAGAGGTCGGCGCCGTCGGCGCGGGCGAGGACCTTGGCGGTGACGGCGGTCAGCTCGCGGAGCACCAGATCGGAGGGCGGGCTCTGGTCCTGCCGCGCGGCGAGCGCGCCGAGTTGGTCGGGCCGGCCGCCGCCGAACGCGGACAGCGACCAGCGGTACGGCTGGGGCGGCGGCGTGGCTGCGGTGGTCATGCCTGCCAGTTCAGCACCGGGCGGCCGGTGCGGTCATCCGATTTACGGGACGCGAACCGGACCTACCCGTCATCACGGACAGGACTGGTAGCGTCCCGACCGGCCGCTCACCTATCACCCTGAACCACAGCAAAGGTGCACATCATGACGCCGCTTCACCAGGAACACGCCAGGCACGAGCACACCCACGGACCGACCTGCGGCCACACCGAGGTGCGGCACGGCGACCATGTCGACTACGCGCACGACGGCCATCTGCACCGCAAGCACGTCGAGCACTGGGACGAGTGCGAGCCCGTCGCCCATGTCGTCCACGACAGCCACCCCCACCGGCACGGCGAGGGCTGCGGCCACCCCGCCGTCGCGCACGGCGATCACAAGGACTACATCCACGACGGCCACCGGCACGCCGCCCACGAGGGCCACTGGGACGACCACTGACGGGGACGCCCACCGCCGGGTCCGGTTCTCCTCCCCGGACCCGGCCCATCGATCCCGTCACACCTCCGGCGGTTTCCCGTCCCGCACTGGACGGCATACCGACTGGTCGGCATCATGAACGGCGAAGACTCCCCACGCCCCCGCCCGCCATACCGCCCGCCCATGGAGGTACGACCGATGAGCGCCAGTCCCCCGCCAGGACTCGACCCGGAGCGGCTGCGCGGACACCTCGACCGCGAGCGCCCCGGACTGGTGGGCGGACCGCTGAGCGCCCGGCTGATCGAGGGCGGCCGGTCGAACCTGACGTATCTGGTCACCGACGGCGCGCACGACTGGGTGGTCCGCAGGCCCCCGCTCGGCCATGTCCTGGCCACGGCGCACGACATGAAGCGCGAGTTCCGGGTGATCAGCGCGCTGCACCCGACGGCCGTGCCGGTGCCCGAGCCGCTGCTGCTGTGCGAGGACCCCGACGTGCTCGGGGCGCCCTTCTACCTGATGGAGTACGTACGGGGGACCCCGTACCGTACGGCCGAACAGCTCGCCCCCCTCGGCCCCGAGCGCACCCGCGCCGCGCTCCTCGGCCTCGTCGACACCCTGGTCGAGCTGCACGCCGTCGACCCCTCGGCCGTGGGGCTCGCCGACTTCGGCCGCCCCGAGGGCTTCCTGGACCGCCAACTGCGCCGCTGGGGCAAGCAGTTGGAGGCCTCGCGCAACCGGGACCTGCCGGGCGTCGACGCGTTGCACGCCGCCCTCGGCCGCTCGCTGCCGGACTCCCCCGCGCCGACCGTCATTCACGGCGACTACCGGCTCGACAACGTCCTGATCGGCGACGACGACCGCATCAAGGCCGTCCTGGACTGGGAGATGTCCACGCTCGGCGATCCGCTGACCGATCTCGGGCTGCTGGTGATGTACAGCGCGCCGCTGGAGATCACCGGCTCCCCGATCAGTACGACCGCCGGCGCGGCCGGCCATCCCGACCCCGCCGAGCTGGTCGCGCGCTACGCCGCCGGTTCGGGCCGCGACACCTCGGCGATCGCCTGGTACACGGCCTTCGCCTGGTTCAAGCTCGCGGTGATCCTCGAAGGCATCCACTACCGCTACACGCTGGGCCAGACGGTCGGCGGCGGATTCGAGCGCATCGGGGATCTCGTCCCCGTCTTCATCGAGCACGGACTCACCACCCTCCAGGAAGGCTGACCGGGATCCATGGACTTCGCATTCGACGCCCGTACCGAGGAACTCCGCACCGAGCTGCTGGACTTCATGGACCGGCACATCCGCCCGGCCGAGGCCGTCGCCCACGAACAGCGGTCGCGGCTCGCCGACCCGTGGGACACCCCGGCCATCGTGGACGAGCTGAAGGCCGAGGCGCGTAAGCGGGGACTGTGGAATCTCTTCCTCCCTGACGCCGAGCACGGCGCCGGGCTGACCAACCTCCAGTACGCGCCGCTCGCCGAGATCACCGGCCACAGCCCGCAGTTGGCCCCGACGGCGCTCAACTGCGCCGCGCCCGACACCGGGAACATGGAGGTGCTCGCCCAGTTCGGCAGCGACGAGCACAAGGAGCGCTGGCTCCGGCCGCTGCTCGCCGGTGAGATCCGCTCGGCGTTCGCGATGACCGAGCCGGAGGTCGCCTCGTCCGACGCGACGAACATCCGCACCCGGATCGAGCGCGCCGGTGACGACTATGTGATCAACGGCCGTAAGTGGTACATCTCCGGGGCGATGAACCCGGACTGCCGGATCTTCATCGTGATGGGCAAGACCGACCCGGACGGCGCCGACACCCGCCGCCAGCAGTCGATGATCCTCGTCCCGCGCGACACCCCCGGACTCACCGTCGAGCGCGCGATGAGCGTGTACGGCTACGAGGACCACTCCCACGGCGGCCACGCCGAGGTGACCTTCACCGACGTACGCGTCCCCGCGGCGAACCTGATCGGCGAGGAGGGCGGCGGCTTCGCCATCGCCCAGGCCCGGCTCGGCCCCGGCCGGATCCACCACTGCATGCGGCTGATCGGCATGGCCGAGCGCGCCATCGAGCTGATGTGCCGGCGGGCCGTGTCCCGTACGGCCTTCGGCAAGCCCATCGCCCAGCAGGGCGTGGTCCAGAACTGGATCGCCGACGCGCGGGTCACGGTCGAGCAGCTGCGGCTGCTGGTGCTCAAGACGGCCTGGCTGATGGACACGGTCGGCAACCGGGGCGCCCACACGGAGATCCAGGCCATCAAGATCGCGACGCCGCGCGCGGTGGTCGGCATCATCGACAGCGCGGTGCAGTTGCACGGCGCCGGCGGGGTGAGCCAGGACTACCCGCTGGCCGAACTGTGGGCGGCGGCGCGCACACTGCGGCTGGCGGACGGCCCGGACGAGGTGCACCAACGGTCCCTGGCACGGCGGGAGTTGAAGAAGTACCTGTAGGCACGCGCCCTACCGCCTGAAGGTGACCTGCTTCTCGTCCGGGTCGTAGTCGTAGAAGCCGGTGAAGCCCCAGTTCTGCCAGCCGCCGTCCCCGTTGTTGACGATGGTCCCCTCGTCGACGGCGAAAACGTTGACGCCGTCCACCACCGCGAGGTGTTCGATGCCGGAGACCCCGGAGAAGGAGATGTCGTCGAAGGACTTCACCGCGATGATGTTCGTGTCGGGGAAGCTGCGGCCGTACTCCTCGATCAGCGAGCGCGTCAACTCGCCGTCGTCTCCCGGCACATCGCCGGAGTAGTCGGTGCCGGGGTAGGGCCCGCCCTCGGTGTACGTCGGTGTCTCGTCGTTGAAGTTGACCGTGCCCGTGCCGGTGGGGGTGGAATCGGCGTCCAGGTCGGCGGGTTCGGGCTGCTCGAAGGCCGCCTCCATGCCGTCGCGGGTGAAGTCGCCGTAGTAGGCCCAGTTGGTGTAGCCGCCGTCGCCGTCGTTGCTGAAGGTGCCCTTGTCGAAGACGTACACGTCGAACACGGCCCGGCCCGAGGCGATGTCGTCCCCGGTCTCGTCGTCGTGGTACTCGGGGGAGTTGAGGCGGTAGCGGCCCCGGTGGACGAACGAGTCGGGCTCGTCGACCCAGTGCGACGGCTGCTCCGAGTGCATCGCGACGACGTTGTAGTCGGGGTAGCAGCGGCGCAGGTCGTTCACGAGCATCCGGACGGCCTGGGTCGACGCCTCGTTGTTCAGCGGGGAGTACGTGTTGTAGTACCGGTCGCGGTCGGGCGGCTCCTGGCCCTCGATCTGGCAGCCGTCGTCGCCGGGCTGCCAGCCCTCCTTCCGTTCCGGACGGGGCGGTTCCTGGAAGGTGACGGTGCGGCGGTCGTCGCTGACGTCGAAGACACCGTGGAACGCACGGTTCTTCCAGCCGAGGTCGGCGTCGTCGGCCCAGGTGAACTTTCCGGTCTTGAAGGCGTAGACGCGGTAGGTCGTGCCGCTGATCTCGACGGTCTCGATCAGGGCCGCGCCGTCCATCTGCTGGAGGTTTCCCTCGTGCGGCTGGGCGATGACGATGTTGTAGTCGGGCAGGCAGTAGGCGAGGTCGTCGAGGGCGAGCTGGACCCGCTTCTCCTTGTTCTTCTCGTTGTCGATCTTGTCGATGACGAAGTTGACCAGGTACGAGTATCCCCAGGCCGCCGCCTTGCTGACGGGGCCGTTGCCCGGGACGGAGATCTTCGAGTTCGACGACCGTTCGCGCGGCTCGAAGCAGAGGCTGGGCAGCGCGTTCCCCTCGCCGGGGGGCTTGCCGGTGGAGTCGGCGACCTGCGTCCCGCCGGCCGGGTCGCCGGCCGGCTCACCGGGCCGGTCCCCGGAGGCCGTGGCGGGCTTGACGGGTTCGTCGGCAGCGGGCTGCTCGCCCGGCTCGCAACCGCCGCCGCCGTCCGCCATGTTGACGATGCGGCAGACGTGATGGCGCGCGTACCCGGAGACGTCGCCCCCGATCCCGGTCGCGACGACCGCCCCGGTCACCACGGCGACGAACGCCAGCACGCCCAGATACTCGGGTGCGGACTGCCCCCTGTTCAGGCGTACGGCCCGGCGTATCCAGTCGCTGCGTCTCACACGTCACCTCGTCGTCGCTCCCACCGGCACCCGGGAGTCTCCACCCGGCGCCCAGAACGCTAACGACGCCCCCCGGACCCAGCGCGAGGGCCCGAAGACCCATGTCGGGCCCACGAGGATCCGCCGGAGAGGCCTAGGGCGTGTCTTCGACGTAGCGCTGTCCGCCCGCAGGGCGGGGCCCGCGGCGTCTGGTGCGGTGCATCGCAAGGCGGAGGATCGGCGTTG
>NZ_MDCR01000266.1 GCF_001723055.1 Streptomyces niveus | reverse complement strand
TCGTTGTCCGGCGGCAGGGCCAACCACGCGGGCAGCGGCGACGACGACGTCCTGCGCGCCGTGATCGCCGAGAAGGCCCTGCCGCCGGACAACGAGGCGAACACGGACGGCAACAGGCATTTCTACGGCTTCGAGTGCGAGAACCTGGGCGACGGCAAGGATCCCTGGCCCGCCGTCCAGGTGGAGGCGATGGAGGCCGCGGCGGCTGCCGTCTGCCGCGTCCACAACTGGAACGGGCCCTCGGTCATCGGCCACCTGGAGTGGCAGCCGGGCAAGATCGATCCCCGCGGCGTCTCCATGGCCGGTCTGCGCAGACGTGTCGACGAGCGGCTGAGCTAGATCACCTGCTGAGGAATCCCGCCCCGCGCGCGCCGGCGCGACAATGAACGGGTGACTCCGGAAGCGCTCGACCTCGCCGCCCTGCGGCCACGGCTGCCGTCCCCCCTGCGGGCGGTCGAGGACGAGCGCTTCACCCGTCGCGGCGTACGGCTGCTGCTGAAGCGGGACGATCTGATCCACCCCGCGCTGCCGGGCAACAAATGGCGCAAGCTCGAACCGAACCTGCGCGCCGCCGCCGACGGCGGCCGTAGCGCCCTGCTGACCTTCGGCGGCGCGTACTCCAACCATCTGCGCGCCACCGCCGCCGCCGGCCGGCTGCTGGGCTTCGCGACGGCCGGCGTCGTACGGGGCGACGAGCTGGCTCGCCGCCCGCTCAACGCGTCACTCGCCCGCTGCGTGGCCGACGGGATGCGGCTGCACTTCGTCGACCGGGCCACCTACCGCCGCAAGACGGAGCCCTCCGTACTGAGGGCGCTGCTGACCGCCGCCGCCGACCGGCTCGCCGTGCCCCCCGAGGGGGTGTACGTGATCCCCGAGGGCGGCAGCAACTCCCGTGCCGCGCGGGGCTGTACGGCCCTCGGGCGGGAGCTGGGCGGCGCGGCGGACGTGGTGGGGGTCGCCTGCGGCACCGGCGGCACCCTCGCGGGCCTGGCCGCCGGGCTCGCCCCCGGCCGGCGCGCTGTCGGCTTCCCCGTACTGAAGGGCGGCTTCCTGGCCGGGGAGGTCCGGGCGCTTCAACTGGCGGCCTTCGGCGGGCCGCGGGGCGACTGGTGGCTCGACGAGCGCTTCCACGGCGGCGGTTACGCCCGTACGACGCCCGCGCTGGACGCCTTCGCGGCGGACTTCGAGGACCGGCACGGGCTGCCCGTCGAGCGTCTCTACGTGGCCAAGACGCTGCACGGGCTGACCACCCTGGCCGAGGAGGGCGCCTTCCCGCCGGGCAGCACGGTCGCCGCCGTGATCACCGGCGCTCCCGCGCCGGACGAGGGGCGTCAGTCGGAGTCCTCCCGGTAGGCCGCCGCCTCCTCCAGGTCCAGCCGGCGCAGCAGCGTCCGCAGCATCTCGTCGTCGATCCGCCGCTCGTCGCGCAGTGTCACGAAGACCTCGCGTTCGGCCCCGATCATCTCCCTGGACAGCCGTTGGTAGGTGTGGTCGGCGGATTCCCCGGTCAACTCGTTGACCGTGCCGAGCCGTTCCCACACGGAGTTGCGCCGCCGCTCCAGCACGGTCCGCAGCCGGTCGGCCAGCGGCTCCGCCAGGGCGTTGCGGTCGTCGGCGAGCAGTTCGTCCAGCCGCTGCTCCGCCGCCACCGACGCCCGGCTCTGGGCCTGCGCCTCGGCCAGCGTCTCGGCGTACTGGTCGCGTCCCGGCAGTTTCAGCAGTCTGATCAGGGTGGGCAGGGTCAGGCCCTGGACGACGAGGGTGCCGATGACGGTCGTGAACGTCAGGAAGAGGACGAGGTTGCGGGCCGGGAAGGCGTCGCCGTCGTGCAGGGTCAGCGGGATGGAGAAGGCGATGGCCAGCGACACGACGCCGCGCATGCCCGCCCAGCCGACGATGAGCGGCGCCTTCCAGGTCGTGTCCGGTTCCCGTTCCCTGATCCGTTTCGACAGCGCGCGCGGTACGAAGGTGGCCGGAAAGACCCAGAGGTAGCGGACCGCGACGACGGTCACGAACACCCCGACGGCGTAACCGGCCACTTCCATCGCGCCGTAGGAACCGAGCCCCTTCAGTACATAGGGCATCTGGAGCCCGATGAGCGCGAAGACGACGGACTCCAGGATGAAGGAGACCATCTTCCACACGGCGGCCTCCTGGAGCCGGGTCGCGAAATCGACCTGCCAGGACCGGTGTCCGAGGTAGAGCCCGACCACGACGACGGCCAGCACACCCGACGCGCCAACCTGTTCGGCCGCCGCGTAGGCGACGAAGGGGATGAGCAGCGAGAGGGTGTTCTGGAGCAGCGCCTCCCTCAAGTGCGTACGGAGCCAGTGGATCGGCACCATCAGTACGAGGCCGATACCGATGCCTCCCAAGGAGGCCAGCGCGAACTCGCCGATCCCGCCGGCCCAGCTCGCGCCTTCGCCGACGGCCGCCGCGAGGGCCACCTTGAACGCGGTGATCGCGGTCGCGTCGTTCACCAGCGACTCACCCTGGAGGATGGTCGTCATACGGCTCGGCAGCCCGAGCTTGCGGGCGATCGCGGTGGCGGCCACCGCGTCCGGCGGCGCGATGACGGCGCCGAGGACCAGCGCGGCGGTCAGCGGCAGGCCGGGGATGAACAGGTACGCGAGATAGCCGACGACGACCGTGGCGAAGAGGACATAGCCCACGGAGAGCAGACCGATGGGGCGCGCGTTGGCCCGCAGGTCCAGATAGGAGCTCTCCACGGCGGCCATGTGCAGCAGGGGCGGCAGCAGCAGCGGCAGGACGACGTGCGGGTCGAGCACGTAGCTGGGCACGCCCGGCACGTACGCGGCGACGATTCCCGCCGTGACAAGGAGCAGCGGGGCCGGGACGGGCGTCCTTCTGGCCGCCGCCGCGATCACCGCGCTCCCCGCCACCAGGGCGATCAGCTGCAACGGGTCCATGCCACGGTCCTCCCCTAGCGTCGTAATCTGGCCATCATGAGCGAGTGCCAGCACGTTGCCGACCTCCCACGCCCCGAACCCGCCCCGCTGAGCGGGGCCTGCCTGGAGTGTGAGGCGGCGGGCAGCCATCCCGTACAGCTACGGCTCTGTCTGGTCTGCGGTCATGTGGGGTGCTGCGACTCGTCACCGCACCGGCACGCCTCGCAGCATTTCAGGGATACCGGCCACCCCGTGATGCGTAGCTTCGAGCCGGGTGAGACGTGGCGTTGGTGCTTTGTCGACGGTTCGATCGTCTGAGCCCTGGGTACGTCAACCATCCGCCCGTTCTTCGTAATTGGTTGCCGCACACCTCTAGCCACTGTCCGTGCACATATGCCTACTATGAGTAACTGACAGCCCGGCTCTGGCCCGGGGGTCCCTGCGACACGGGACCATGGATCGCGATAGCGTCGCCAGTCCAGACCGGCTGCGTACCGACTACGTACCGCAAGGCTTCGGGGGATTCCCTTCCCGGAGCCCTGAGAAGCTTGTGCCACCTTGGAGGTGAGGGTGTCCCAGATCGCAGGCGAGCCCGGGACCCAGGACTTCGTGGAAGTCCGGCTGCCCGCTGCGGGTGCCTACCTGTCCGTGCTCCGTACGGCTACGGCCGGACTGGCAGCGCGCTTGGACTTCACCCTCGACGAGATCGAGGACCTGCGCATCGCGGTCGACGAGGCCTGCGCGATCCTGCTGCAACAGGCCGTACCGGGTTCCGTCCTCAGCTGTGTGTTCCGGCTCATCGACGACTCGCTCGAAGTGACCGTCTCGGCGCCCACGACCGACGGGCGCGCGCCGGAGCGTGACACGTTCGCGTGGACGGTGCTCTCGGCGCTCGCGGGCAAGGTCGACGCGACGGTGGCCGACGACCGTACGGTCGCCATCAGCCTCTACAAACAGCGCGGCGCGGGACCCGGGCCGGCGTGAGGAACGGGGACGGTCCGGTGCGTGACGAGGAGCGGGTCCCCCAAGATCCGCGCGAGGGGCATGAGGTTCCGGTGGATCCGGCGCTCGTGCCGTCGGGCATTCCGGAACAGCAGGCCCGGCCCCATCCGGTGGACGGGCTTGACGGCCAGACGGGCGCGGAGCAGGAGCGGGCAGAGCGGGCGGCCACGATGAGCGAGCACAGGCAACACGATCCACATGACCGCAGCGGGGCGCGGGCGATGTTCATCGAGCTGCGCAAGCTGCCCGAGGACTCTCCCGAACGGGCGCTGCTGCGCAATCAGCTGGTGCGGATGCATCTGCCGCTCGTGGAGCATCTGGCCCGCCGGTTCCGCAATCGCGGTGAGCCGCTGGACGATCTGACGCAGGTCGCGACGATCGGCCTGATCAAGTCGGTGGACCGGTTCGATCCGGAGCGGGGTGTCGAGTTCTCGACGTACGCCACTCCGACGGTCGTCGGCGAGATCAAGCGGCACTTCCGGGACAAGGGCTGGGCGGTGCGGGTGCCACGCCGTCTTCAGGAGCTGCGGCTCTCGTTGACGACGGCGACCGCCGAACTCTCCCAGCAGCACGGCCGCTCGCCGACGGTGCACGAGTTGGCGGAGCGCCTCGGCATCTCCGAGGAGGAGGTCCTCGAAGGGCTGGAGTCGGCCAACGCGTACAGCACGCTGTCGCTGGACGTGCCGGACACGGACGACGAGTCCCCGGCGGTGGCGGACACGCTCGGCTCGGAGGACGAGGCGCTGGAGAGCGTCGAGTACCGCGAATCGCTGAAGCCTCTGCTGGAGGATCTGCCGCCGCGCGAGAAGCGGATCCTGCTGCTGCGTTTCTTCGGCAACATGACGCAGTCGCAGATCGCGCAGGAGGTCGGCATCTCGCAGATGCATGTCTCGCGGCTGCTGGCGCGGACGCTGGCGCAGCTGCGCGAGAAGCTGCTCGTGGAGGAGTGAGACGACCTTCACACGTCGCAGGGGCCGCAC
>NZ_MDCR01000265.1 GCF_001723055.1 Streptomyces niveus | reverse complement strand
GACACGGCCGTGGGTCTTCAGGACGCGGTCTGCCGGATCGTCAACGCGGCTGACGGCGGAAAGGGTTGTGACTCCGGCGGCGGTGGCGGGGACGACGACGGTGGTGGCGACGGGGACGGTGACATACCCGAGGGCCCGCCAGGCGATCCCTTCCAGCCCGCGAAGTGTCTGCTGTCCCAGGATCAGACGAAGACCACCGTCGTCGTGCAGATCCTCTTCATCAAGATCAGCGGATCCGAGCAGATCAAGCTTCAGCAGTGGTCCGACGGCACGGTCACCCTGGAGCGCGTGACCGAGAGCGGCGGCGGGGTCACGGCCAGCATCTCCGCCGGTATCCCCGGTCTGAAGGACTGGGGCGGCAGCGCCTCGCTGAGCGGCAGCTATATGAAGGGCAGCGGCAGCGGCGGTCAGTGGCTGTTCAACGGCAACAAGACCGGCGACCCGCAGAAGGACCTCGAACTCAACCTTGAGGACGCCAAGCAGTTCACCGAGTATCTGAAGGCCCAGGACAAGTGCAACTCCCGTCCCGCCGGGCCGCGTTCCTCCGAACTCGGGATGATCTGCGGCTACCACGCCGACAAGAAGAAGCCCGATCTGCCGCCGGAGAAGGCGCCTGATGTCGACATCACGAAGACCAGCACCGAGGTGTCG
>NZ_MDCR01000264.1 GCF_001723055.1 Streptomyces niveus | reverse complement strand
ATCTGGTGCACGGCGATGGCGGGGGCAGTGGTGGTGGCGGTGGATGCGGTCATGCCACGTGACCGTAGGGAGGAATGCGAGCGCCGGGCAGCGGGTTGCGCTCATGGAACGCCCGCATCCATGAGGCGTGCTCATACCCGCAGGCAGGAGCCCCCTGTGACCGCTGACCTCTCGCCGCAGGAGCTGCGCACCCTCGTGGCCGTCGCCGCCGACGGCGGCTTCTCGGCGGCTGCCGCGACGCTCGGCATGACACAGTCCGCCGTCTCGCACGCGGTGCGCGGCGTCGAACGCAAGGTGGGCGCCGTCCTGTTCGAGCGCGGCCGGTACGGCGCGCGCCCCACGGCGGCCGGCGCCAAGGCGGTCGCGCACGCGCGGCGGGTGCTGCGGATGCTGGACACGCTCGTCGCGGAGGCGCGCGGGGCCGGGGCGGGCCCGGACGGCGGCGACACCGTCGAGGGGCCGCTGCGCATCGCCGCGTTCCGGGGCGCCGCCCTGCATCTGCTGCCGCGCGCCCTGGAAGCCCTGGCCGTACGGCACCCCGGCATCGAGGCGACGGTGCGGGTCGTCAGGGAGATCGGCGCCGGTACGGCCGGGGAGGTCGCCGAGGGGCGCGCGGACGTGGGGATCGCGACGATCGGTACGAGTTCGCCGGTGCCGCAGGGGCTGGTCGGGGACGTACTCCTGGAGGAGCCGTACGCCCTGGTCCACCCCGCAGGCCATCCGGACCCGCGCTCGCTGCCGCTGGTCGACTGGGCGGAGAACTGCTCCTCGTACACCCGGAGTTGGTGGTCCGAGCAGGACTGGATCCCGAGCGCGACGGTCCAGGCCGAGGACGACGGGACGGTGCTCTCGATCGTGAGCAGCGGACTCGGCATGGCGATCATGCCCGCGCTGTCGCTGACGGGCGCACCGCCGACGACCGAAACCACCGACCTCGGCGCCGGGCGGCCCACCCGTTCCATCGGTTACGTCACCACGCCCGAACTGGCGACGACGGTCGCCGTCCGCGCGTTGATCCGCGAGCTTCGGGCACTGCGTCCGCCGCGTTCGCTTGATGGCTGACGACCTTGGAACGGCCCCTGGTCAACCGGCAGATGAACACCTGCCCGCTCGGCCCCGAGCGGGCCCCCGAGTGGGTCCGTGGGCCCTGCGTATAGGCCCTGACCTGTACCTACGCTGCTGCCGCTCGGGGGCAGTTACGGCGTGGGGCGGGAGATTCGGGTGTGTGACGGGCGGCAGCAGGACAGAGGCCGACGGAGTCGGTGGCGACGACGGGACCGGCGTGACCGGCGCGGCTGGGGCGACCGGCGCGACTGGCGTGACCGGGGGCAGAGCGGGGCCGAGTACGCCGCGATGTTCGGGGTCGTGGCCGCGGTCGTCGCGGCGATCGTCGGCCTGGCCGTACCGGCCGACGAGGCGACCGGGCTGAAGAGCGCGGTGTGCCGCGTACTCCATCCGATGAGCGGGGACGAGGCCTGCGCCACCGGCGACTACGCGGGCGACGAGGGCGAGGGCGAGGGCGGCGACGGCGGCGGTGGTGGAGGAGAGGGCGGGGATCCCTTCGTACCGAACGGCGACCCGTTCGAGCCCACGAGGTGTCTGCTGTCGCAGGATCAGACCAAGACCACCGTCGTCGTGCAGATCTTCTTCATCAAGATCAGCAGCTCGGAGACGGTCAAACTCCAGCAGTGGTCGGACGGCACGGTCACCCTGGAGCGGATCACCGAGGTCGGCGGCGGCGTCACGGCCAGCATCTCCGCCGGCATCCGCGGTCTGGAGGACTGGGGCGGCAGCGCCAAGCTGAGCGGTACGTACCAGAAGGGCAGCGGCAGCGGCGGGCAGTGGCTCTTCTCCGGGAACAAGACCGGTGACACGCAGAAGGACCTCGAACTCAACCTTGAGGACGCCAAGCAGTTCACCGAGTATCTGAAGGCCCAGGACGAGTGCAACTCCCGCCCCGCCGGGCCGCGTTCCTCCGAACTCGGGATGATCTGCGGCTACCACGCCGGCAAGAAGAAGCCCGATCTGCCGCCCGAGAGGGCGCCGGACGTCGACATCACCAAGACCTCCGTCGAGGCGTCCGGCAACGCGAACTTCGGTGGAAAGTTCAAGGGCAGCGGCAAGGGCGGTGGCAAGGACGGCGGTCCCAAGGACCTCGGGAAGATATCCGGTGAGCTGGCCAACGGCACGATGACCGAGGACGTCGTCGTCATGCGCGCCAACACCGGCCCCGACGCCGGGAAGATCACCTTCATCTACACCTTCACCGTCAAGGGCGCGGGTGGCGCGGGCGGGATCGCCACCGGCGAGAAGATGCAGCAGGTGGCCGTCACCTACGACGCGGCGACCTACGACCAGGAGGAGGCGGACGGCAAGGCGCACCGCCCGGAGAAGCTGATGATCACCACCAGCGAGGAGGCCGGCGGGGGCGGCGGCGTCAAGGTCGAGGGCGGTGCCAACGCCGGGCCCGTGACGATCGACGTCGGCGGCGGTGGCGGGTCCACCAACTCGCAGATCCACACCGAGACCGCCGAACTCATCCTCGACAACGACGCCGACAGCACCACCGTGGAGGACTGGCTGCGCGGCAACGGCGACCACCCCGCCAAGAACCCGCTGCCCACCCCCAGCGACGCGGCGAAGGTGCCGGGCCCCGACGCGAGCCCGCTGGAACGGCTGCTGTACGACAAGGGCAAGCTGAGCAAGCTCGACTACAAGGCCAACACCGACTGGTGGAACGCCTCGCTGGGCATCGGCTTCGGTATCTCCGCCGGGCAGTTCACGCTCGGGTTCAAGCTCTTCGGGATCGACATCACCCACGAGGAGAAGAACCAGACGATCACCGGCGACCCGATGTACGCGACGGGGCCGAAGAACGGCGGGGCGCGGCCCTGGGTCGAATGGAAGAACTGCAGCAAGATCAAACCCATCCCGACCTGAGACCTGAGACCTGAGACCTGAGACCGACTCCGTACCCGTCCCCGTACGGTCAGCCGCGCAGCTCGGACAGGTCCTCGTCGCCCAGATCGATGTCGCCCGCCGCGACGTTCTCCTCCAGATGAGCGAGCGTGCCGGTGCCGGGGATCGCCAGCACCGACGGTGACCTCGCGAGCAGCGCGGCGATGGCGATCTGCGCCGTGGTGGCGCCCCGGCGGGCGGCGACCCTGCCGAGCCGTTCGGTGTCGAGCGGGGTGCCGCCACCGCCGAGCGGGAAGTACGGCACGTAGGCGATACCCGCCGCCTCGCACTCGGCGAGGAGCGCGCTGTCGTCGGCGTACTTGTTCTGCACCGCCGTGACGGGCGCGACCGTACGGGCCTCCGCGAACTGGGCCGCGTCGACGTTGCTGATGGCCAGGTGCCGGATCAGGCCCTCGTCGCGCAGCTCGGCGAGCGCCGCGAACCGGTCCGCGATCGACTCCCCGCCCGGCCCCGTCATCCCGCCGACCCGCAGATACACCAGGTCGAGCCGGTCGAGCCCGAGGGTACGCAGATCGGTCTCGACGAGCCCGCGCAGCTGGTCGGGCGTCGCCTGCCCGCTCGGCACACCGTCCGGTCCGGGCAGCGGGCCGACCTTCGTCGCGATGACCAGGTCGGCGGGGTACGGGGCCAGGGCCGTACGGATCTGCTCGTTGGCCCGTACGCCGCCCCTGCCGTAGAACCCGGCGGTGTCGATGTGGTTCACGCCCAGCTCCACGGCCCGCCGCAGCACCGCGATACCGGTCGCGGAAGGGCGCGTCGGGCCGTCGAAGGTGCCGGT
>NZ_MDCR01000263.1 GCF_001723055.1 Streptomyces niveus | reverse complement strand
TGCGCCGTCCCCTTCCCGGCAGTTGTCCGTCGCCCCCCGCACGTTGAGTTACCCCTCCCGGTGCTCGCAGCAGGCGTGCGGGGCCTTCGCACGCCCTGGCGCGGGTCAGCGGATTCGCCTTCGCGGCAGTGCTGGTGCGGGAGTTGCGCGGCCGGGAGCGACGGTCTGTAGCACGATCGCCGGCAGGGCGCGCTGGCCGACGGTGGTGAGGACGAGCTTTTGGCCCTCGTCGAGGCTGGTGCTGGTGTCGCGGGTCACGAGCTTCTTGCGCTCCAGCGCTTCGACCGTGGCGGTGATCGTCGGTACGGGAACGCTCGTGACGAGGAACGGCGGCAGGCCCCCACACTGGCGGATGCGGACGGCTCCCTGGGAGATGAGCCGGAACGCGGCCCGCTGTGGGTCCGTCAGCCGCGGCAGCAGCACGTCCCCCGGGGCGGGGACCGTACGGTCGGTGGCGAGCGTGGCGGTGATGAGCGCGGCGGCGTCGAGGCAGATGACCGGCGCCGTGCGCAGGAGGTTGGTGGCGGCGCTGATGTGCCGGCGAAGGGCGACGTGGTGGACCGAGGTGCGGGTTGTCCGCCGTGGCCGCGGCGCGGTGGGCGGTATGCGGTACAGCGCGCTCGCCGCAGGAATGGCTGCCAGGAGGTGACCGCCCGCGTCGTTGCCCCAGCGCGCCGCGCCGGTCAGGTGCTCGATGGCGCTGCGCCCGCAGGTGGTTGCCGCGACGGAGGTGTCGCCGATGGCCAGGGTGAGGGTGATCGCCTTGTTGGTGAGGCTCTGGGTGGTGCGGATGCGGGCGATGAGCGGCATCAGGACGGTGTCGTCGTCGAGCAGACTGGTGCGCTGGGTGAGGTGGTGGACGTCGGCGAAGTCCTCAGCCAGTGAACGGAGTTGCCGGATCAGGTCCTCGGGGCGGGTGTCGGGCAAGGTCGGGGGATCTTTCTGGTGGCGGCGCGGAAGGCGGTTGGCGGCCCTGGAGGTAGGAGCGGTCTGTCTATGTGACGGTGCCGGTGTCGGCCATGACGGAGTTCACCGCTGCGCAGCGGCCCATGACTGGTTCCGGGTCGGCGGGCTCGAAGGTGTGCAGGGCTTCTCCGGGGTTGTGGTTCAGGGGGCTTCCCACAGGAAGCGGGCTGTGTGGTCGTTGCCGTGGCCCGCGCGGGGGCGGGCAAGGGTGTGCCATCCGGCCCGGGGTGGGCGGCTGGCGATCAAGTGCCAGCCCGCGCCGCGCAAGGACGCGCCGCTCTCGCCCTGCTGCGTGTACGTGATCAGGCGCCGGTATCCGAGGGCCTTCGTCGCCCGCCAGGACGCCCCGTACAACAGGGAGTTGGCGTTGCGGGTGCCGTCGCTGGCGGTTCGGGTGACTTCGAGGGTTGCGCCGTCGTCGAGGTGGCGGGCCACGGGCCGGCCGACGATGGCGACGGCGTGCAGCGTGCCCGTCTCGTCGGCGGCGCCGACGGCGAAGATCTGCCCCGCGGGCGGCGGATGGTGACGGTGCCAGGCGCGCACGAAGTCCTTCGCCTCCCGGGAGCGGACCGGCACCAAGTGCAGAAGGGAATCGCTCACGCTGCCTTCCCGAAGCCGGACGGGGTCGGGGCGTGTTTGGCGACTGCCCGTGCGGTGATGGCCTTAGACGCGCGGGCGGAGGCGGCGGTCAGTTGCTCGGCGTCGGGTTCCTGGTACCAGGGGCGCAGGTCGAGCATGGCGACGCGCATGCCGGTGGCGAAGCACAGGGCGGTGCCCTTGGGCAGAGCGCGGATCGCGTCGGCTGGCAGAATCCGCTCCTGCCTCATGCTGACGGAGGTGGACTTGCCGGATTCGGAGTGCGAGGTCGAGGTGGTCTGCACGTCGTGGTCGCCGATCAGGCGCGACAGCTTGTCGGCGAAGTCGGGGTCGTCGATGCCGGAGCCGATGACCTTGATGGTGGAGGCGGACCACATGGCGTCCATACCGGCGTCGCCCCACACCTTCTGGCCCTGGCGGTAGGACTGCAGGATCGTGACCGGGATGATCCCCCGGGAGCCCAAGTGGGAGTAGAGGTCGGGGAGATCGCTGATCTTGCACACGTTGGCGGCCTCGTCGAGGATCGCGAGCAGCGGCGGGTCGAGGCGCCCGCCGGCACGTTCGGCCTGCGCGGTCGCGGCCCGCATCACCGCGTCCGCGCACGCCGCGATCAGCGCGCTCGCGCCCCCGCCGCCGTCCTTCGACAGCAGATACAGCGTGTCGGTGGAGGTGACGAAGTCGGCCGGCCGGAACTCGGGGACGTTCTTCTGCGGGGTGACCCAGGCCGCGATCTCGCTGTTCAGCAGGGCCGCGGCGTACTGGCGGGCGGTCTCGTAGATCCCGTCCCGTGTCTCCGGGGGACCCTCGACGGTGCCCTTCAACTGTGCCGCCACCGCGCGCAGGCCGTGGTCGCGGAGGATGTCGAGCGGGGTACGGTCGGCGGGAAACGCCAGCCACTGCATCACGTCCGTGATAGGCCGCTCGTCCAGGGCCGCGGCGAGGAATAGCTGGCTGAGGATGTTGGAGCCTGCCTTCGACCAGAAGTCCCCCTGCTGGGAGGCGTCCACCGAGGCAGCGAGGAAGTGCCCGGCCAGCCGGTTCGCCCCGTCCAGCGTGGTCGCGCCGGCGAGGGGGTTCCACCACATGGCCCGCTCCGCGTGGGCGATCTGCTGCGGGTCCATCGACCACGTCCGGCCCACCCGCGTACGGGCGTCGAGCGTGGCCGTGTAGGCGTCGCCGCCGGCCTTGTTGGACGTCAGCAGAACCGGACCCGGAGCGGCGAGGATGGAGGGGATCGCCAGCGAGGTGGTCTTCCCGGAGCGCGGTGCCATGATCGCGACCGCGACGTCCTCGTACCCCATCCGTACTTCGTGACGGGTGCCCTGAAGGTTGCCGAGGAGAATGCCGGCGTCGGCCGCGTCGATCTGCTTGGCGTCCTTGAGACTCGGTCGCAGCGAGCGGACCTTGGCGGCGGTCGCCTTCGCCATCAGGGGCTGGATGTCCCGGGCCTTGGCCATACCGGTGATCTTCTTCCGCCCGCCGCCACTGTTCCTGTGCCGGGACCACAGGACCCCGGCCAGGACGCCGAGGACGAGCAGGACCACGACCGGGACGATCCGGGTGGCGATCAGCAGGGTCGTATCAGCGGTCTGGGGCCAGAGTTGGGCGGGACGGAGCAGGGCGGTGGTGGGCTGGTACGGCGCCCAGTTGCCGCCGGTGAGGAGGGTGGTGAGGTTGCCGCCCAGCCAGGCCAGGTTGGACAGGGGCACCGCTATGGCGAGCACGGCGAGAAGGAGCCGGAAGGCCATGTCGTAGCCGTCGGTGTTCGAACTGGTCGAGCGCAAGGGCAGTTCCAGGTACGGGTGGACGTGAAGGGAAGCGCGGGTGCGCCGGGTCAGCGGGTGCGGCGCGGCGGGGGGACGTGCGGCGCCGGTGCGGCAGCGGGCGGTGCGGTGTGCCGCGCGGCGAGTGCGCTGACGCGTCGCTCCAGGGCGGAGGCGAGATCGGCTGCCGGGGCGCGGTGGGTGCTGACGCTCATGCGGTCGCGGGCGAAGCCGGGGATCCTGCTCGGGTCGCGGGCGACGGGGGTCTGCTCGGCCAGGGACCGTGTGAAGGCCGTGATCAGATGCGTTGGGGTACTGCCGGTGAAGTGGGCCCTCCAGATCGTCGGGTTCTCGATCACCGCTGTTTCGACCGTCCACAGGTCGTTGCCGGTGGTGCCGAGGTGCTCCACACACGCGACACCGTCGGGTGAGGCCAGCCCGTAGAGGTGGCGCGGGGTGTCCCACTTGGCTTGCCGCAGTGGGGCGTACGGGTCCGCTCCGGTGCCGGCGGTCCCCGGTGGATCGGTGAGGGCGTCGGTGAACGCGGCGATGATCTCGACCGGCGTACGGGCGCCGAAAGTGGCAGCCCATCCGGGCTGGTCCGCGTTGCGGGCGTGTCGGATGGTCCACCACGGATCGTCCGGGTCGGGGTCGATGCGCAGCTGGGTGAGCTGGTCGGGGCTGGTGAGGATGACGCGGGGCATCAGCGGGTCGTGCCCGTAACTCCAGCCGCAGGCGCGGTGAAGCGGGACGGTGACCCAGCCGGGGTCACCGCCGCCGGCCAGGTAGCGCGGAGCGATCAGCGCCTGCTCAACGGTTTCGGACACGCCCCTCACCGCAGTGCCGGAGGCGATTTGGGGGCGGCTTCCGGGGGTGGTGGTGCCTGGGCTGGGGCCTGCGGGGAGTACTGCGGCTGCATGTGTGCCTGGGTGTTGATGTCGATGAGGGCCTGGCCGTGGATGCCCCACTGGTCGAGGTAGTGCCAGGCGTCCGCGCGGTTTTCGGCGAGCGGCTCGTTGTACGCCCTGGTGCTGGGCACGGCATCCGTGGGCAAGTTGGCGCGCAGGTCGAGCCATTGGCGGTGCAGCGTGTACAGCTTCTGCGTGCTGGTGCGCAGTTCACCCAGCCGCCACGCGTAGTCGCTTGTGGCGGAGGCGGGCAGGCGGGCCAGTTGATGTTCGGCGATGTCCACCAGGACGTCGGCGTGGAAGTAGACGCGGCCGAAGGCGTTCAGGGTGTCGGTGTCACGCTGCCGCTGACGGGCACCGTACGCGGCCTCGTCGAACGGCTCGAACGTCTCCGAGTCGCAGTGTTCGTCGGCGTAGGCGTCCCACGCGTCCAGGATCTGTCTGCTTTCCCGCAGATACGTTGCCAGTTGCCGCAGGTAGAGCTGGTGGGCCTCGTTCGAGGGCAGGTTCGATGGCGGCGGGGTGGAAGTGGTCAAAGACGGCTCACAGAGGGATCGAGGGCGGCGGAGGCCGGGTCGGGTGGACAACCGGCTCTCCGGTAGGACAGGACCCGCCCTGTCGGGGCGAGTTCACCGGTTGGGCGGCTGGTGGGTCAGCGGCTGCGGGCCAGCACCGTGGGAGTCGTGGAAGGGGCCGGTGGCTTCTGCGCTGAGAGTGCGGTCCGGCGGGTCTTGCGGGCTGCGGTCCGTACGGTCTTCAGCCGTGCCTCGTGGGCAGCGGCGAGTTGCTCGCCGAGTGGCCCGCGTTCCTGGGTGACGAGGTGGAAGTGGGGGACGTCGTAGTAGCGGCGCTGGACCGGCTCGTCGAGGGCCAGAGCACGGGTGAACGCGGCGATGAGATGGGGCGGCATGCGCTCGTCGAGGTAGGCGTGCCAGATCCGCTCATGTCCGCCGCCGCCGATGGGCAGGGTGGCTTCCACGGTCCAGAAGACCTGCTCACCCGGCTCGACGGCCCGGCGGCGCACACTCAGGATGTCGTCGGGATGGGCGGCGGTTTCGTTACCGCGCTCGTCGCGTTCGTAGGTCCAGCCCGCCGCGGTGAGCGGGACCCAGATCTCCGGCGCCGTCTTGGGTACCGGCTGGAGGAGGGCGTCGGTGAGGCCGGCGAGGATCTCCACAGGGATGTTGCCGCCGAACTGCGTGTACCAGCCGTCTTGATCACCATGGGCCTGGATCCGCCACCACGCTGTGTACGAGCTGGTTTCGGGTTCCAGGGCCACAGTGTGCCGGTGGCCGGGGCTGGTGAGGATGACGTGGGGGTATTCGGGGTCGGAGTGGTTCTTCCAGCCGGCGGCCCGCAGTGCCTGGGTGATGTGCCGGGGATCGCCGCCACCGGCGAGGTAGCGGGGGCTGGTCTCGAACCAGAGGGTGTGCTCCGGGCCGTCGGTCCGGGTGGAGATGTACGGGTGGCTCAATGTGAGGTCAACGTGCCGGAGGCTTGCGGGAACGTGCTGTTCAGGCGCTGTATGTCCCAGTGCAGCGCGTGCCATTCGGTGATCTCCCGGGCGGCTTCACGCAGCCCGAGGATGATCTGGCGAACGTCGTCGTCCATGGGGTGGTTGGCGGCGCGTTGGGTGACGACGCGGGCGGCGTCGCGCAGGATGTCGCCGAGCAGGATGGGCACGCCGGTGTTCTCGTCGAGGAGCGGAGTGAGGAGCGGCAGCGTGTCGGGGACGGGCGGCTCGGCGCGCAGGTAGTGCTTGAGCTGGTCCAGCGTGTTCGTGGCCTGGGAGATCTGGTGCGCGCTTGGGGGAGCGGGGTGAGGCATCAACGTCCTTGGTACGTGGGGGAGATGGGGTTGGTCAGCGTCGCGTGTGCGAGCCGCTGACAGTCTGGCGCGGCCTGGCGGGCGTGGTGCCGGGGCGACGGCCGGTGGTGGTGTTGCGGGCCCAGGTGGCGGCGCCGGCGGCGGTGAGGCGGGTCTGCTGCCAGGCGCTGAGCTGGGAGGGCAGCACGGACACCGACCGGGTGCGGATGTGCCGGCTGGGCGGTATGTGGCCGCGGGGTCGCATGACCGGATCGGGGTGGGCGAGCGCGGTGTTGAACGCGGTGATGAGATGCATCGGGGTGGTGGGGGTGAAGGTGGCGTGCCAGGCGGTGCCGTACTCGGTGGTGGCGCGGGCCCACCACATCGCCTGGCCCGGGCCGCTCTGGTGGAACTGCAGGAAGGTGGTGCCGTCGGGGCTCGACATCCCGACGGGCGGGACGCGTTGACCGCTCCACCCCTGCCGGTGCAGGGGCTGCCACACGTTGGGGGCGTGCGCGGTGTAGGGCTGGGCGAGGGCGTCGGTGAACCCGGCGACGATCTCCACGGGAACCTGCGGGCCGAACGTCGCATACCACGCGTCCTGGCCGGGCGTGCGTTTGCCGGAGATGGTCCAGCCGCCGGGCTGGACGAAGGGGTCGTAGCCGACGCGGACGGTGCGGTCGGGGCTGTCGAACACCAGCGGGCCGCCGGTCTTGGACCTGTCCTTCCAGCCCGACGCGCGCAGGTATTCGGTGACGTGCCGCAGGTCGCCTCCGCCCGCGAGGTGGCGGGGGGCCACGAGGTAGTGCTGCTCAGGGCGCTCGTCCGGCCCCCAGCCCGCCCACTGCTGCCTGTTCTTCCCCGTCCTGGTCCTCTTCGTCACCGGTGCCGCCCGCCGCCCGTGGCGGACACCGCAGGTCTCGGCACCGTCACGGTCGCGGCCGGCGGCACCGGTGACGAAGAG
>NZ_MDCR01000262.1 GCF_001723055.1 Streptomyces niveus | reverse complement strand
GCCACCGCCGACGACGACGAGGACGGTCCCGTCTTCGACATCAGCGACCGCCGCGCCTCGATGACCGCCGACCGCACCGGCGTCCGCTTCCAGCTGGACGAGACCGAGGCGGAGTTCGGCTGGGACGAGATCGGCGCCGTGGAGGTCGAGACCCCCCGGTTCGGCCGCCGGTTCACCGTCACCCTGCACACCACCGGCCGCAGGCACTACCAGTCGGACGTCGACGCGCCCTCCCGGAGCAGCCTCAAGGCGTGGACGGCCGAACTCGACGCGGTGCTGGACAGGTACTTCGAGGAATCCTGAACCCGGCCTGACCCGCACCTGACCGACTCTCACTCGCGTACTCCCGCGTCCCGTCCGGACCGCACTCCGGACGGCCCCGCCCAGGTGGCCGGTCCGTCAGCCCTGTTGTGCACTGGGGCTGGCGGCCCCGATCGGGCGGGCCGCGCGCTGCCCTGACGGGCGGCCGACGATCGAGGAGTCCCTGATGAGACGGCACACCAGGACAGTCACCGCGCTGGCCTCCGCCCTGCTGCTCGCGACCGCGGCGGCGGGGTGTTCGGACAACGGTGGCGACCATGGCAGCGCCAGCGGTTCGGACAGGGCCGAGCAGCCCAACAACCATGAGGTCGACGTGGTCCCGGCGGCCTCGTCCTCCACTTCGGCTTCGGCCTCCGCGTCGTCGTCGGCATCGGCGTCGTCATCGCCCAAGGTCGACGTCAAGAACGGCTCCTTCGGCAAGATGCTGGTCGACGAGAAGGGCCGGTCGCTGTACCAGTTCGACAAGGACACCACGAACAAGTCGATGTGCTCGGGTTCCTGCGCGACGGCCTGGCCGCCGTTCACCGTCACGTCGAAGCCGGTCGCCGGCAGCGGGATCAAGGCCAATCTGCTCAAGACGATCAAGCGCTCCGACGGCTCCGAGCAGGTGGCGTACAACGGGCGTCCCCTGTACCGCTTCGAAGGCGACAAGAAGCCCGGTGACATCAACGGGCAGGACATCAACGCCTTCGGCGCGAAGTGGTTCATCATGAACCCCGACGGCAAGAAGGTCACCACCGCGCCCCAGAACAACAACGGCGGCGGTTACTGATCATCGGCCGGTCCGGACCACGAACGCTCGGAGACGCCATGCCGTTCTCGTTCCCCACCGGCCGGGCCCCCGTCGCCGTGGCCGCCGCTGCCTGCGCCCTCGCTCTGACCACCCTCGTGGGTTGTTCGGACGGCGGAGGCGGCGGCGGCAGCAGCAGCGCGACGAAGTCCGGCGCCAGCCCCTCCGCGGGTGGCGGCACCCAGGTCACCGTCAGCAACTTCAAGTTCCAGCCCGCCTCCCTGACCGTCGCTCCCGGGGCGAAGATCACCGTGGTCAACAACGACACGACCACCCACACCTTCACGGCGGACAAGGGCGGCTCCTTCGACACCGGTGACATCGCGCCGGGCAAGAGCGCCACCGTCACCGCACCGTCCAACGCCGGCGCCTTCCCGTTCCACTGCACGATCCACCCGTTCATGAAGGGCACGCTCACCGTCAAGTGAGCCCCGGCCGGCCGCTCCGTTCCGCGGCGAATGGAGACCTCCATGTCATCCCAGCCCACAGCCCCGCCCACCGCGCCATCGCGGCAGGACGGCGCCGGCCGCTACCTGCGCGGCGCGGCCCGGCTGCTCGCCGCGGCCGGCCTCGCCGTCGACGCGTACATGCACGCGTATCTCGCCGACCGCTACGACCTCGTCTCCGCGGACATCAGCCAGGGCGACCTCTTCCGGATCGAGGCGGGCCTCGCCGCGCTGGCCGCGCTGCTCGTCCTCGTCTGGCGCCGGGTCCCGGCCGACCTCTTCGCGTGGTCGGTGGCGACCGGCGGACTCGCGCTCCTGCTCATCTACCGCTACGCGAACATCGGCGCCTGGGGACCCTTCCCAAACATGTACGAGCCGCTCTGGTACGACGACAAGGTCATCACCGTCGTCGCCCAGGCGGTCGCCATCGTCGCCACGGTGTATCTGCTGATCTTCCGGCCCCGGCGGGCCCGCCTGCACTGACCGGCCGCGCTCGCCGGGCGCTCCGCCGACGATCCTTCGACCGGCCGTCCGCACGCCCCCGGAGTAGCCTGAAATGACCGGGGGCGTGCTGAGCGCTGGAGGTGAGGGCGACGATCCATGTCCGTGACAGATGACTCCGCGCAGAGCCCGGTGGGCGCGGTGGGCCGCATCACCGTCCCGATCCCGGCGAACGGCCCCGGGGAAGTGCTGGTGGCCGTACGAGGCGGTTCCGAGGCGTACGCGGCCTGGTCCGACCGGCCGATCGGCATGAACGTGCGGGTGCTGGTCACCGACCGTGTCTCGGCCCGCTCGGTGACGGTGGAGCCTCTTCCCGACTGAAGCCCGCGGTCCGAAGTGGCGTGTGTTGAGTAGGACAGGAGTTCCCTCATGTTGTTCTGGCGTGTTCCAGCACCGAACGAGGCGATGCTCATCTCCGGTTCCAAACGGCAGGTCCAGGACACCCAGTTCCGGATAGTCACCGGTCACGGCAGTTTCGTTCTTCCCATCAAGCAGAAGGCCCGCATGCTGTCCCTGGCGCTGCGGGAGGCGGAGATAGCCGAGGACTGCGTCACCCAGCAGGGCATCCGGCTGACCGTACGCGCGGTCACCGTCTTCAAGGTCGGCGACGACGCCGTGTCGATCGCCAACGCCGCCCGGCGCTTCCTGGCCGAGCAGGACCGGATGGAGGATCTGGTTGGCCGGATCTTCGCCGGTCATCTGCGCTCCATCATCGGTGGACTGACCGTCGAGCAGATCATCCGGGAGCGCGACAGGGTCGCCCAGGAGGTCAAGGCCGGCAGCCACAGCGAGATGGAGAAGCTCGGCATCGTGGTGGACGCCCTCCAGATCCAGGAGATCGAGGACGCCACCGGCTACATCAACAACCTGGCGGCGCCGCACGCCGCGGCTGTCGCGAGCCAGGCCCGTATCGCCGCGGCCAGGGCCGACCAGGAGGCCGCCGAGCGTGAGCAGCAGGCGGAGGCGCTGAAGGCCGAGTACGAGAGGGACACCTCGATCAAGCGCGCCGGCTTCCAGGCGGAGACGGAGCAGGTACGGGCGCGGGCCTCCCAGGCGGGACCGCTGGCCCAGGCGAAGGCGTCGCAGGACGTCATCGAGGAGCAGACGGCGCTGGCCGAGCGGCAGGCGCTGCTGGCCGCCCAGCGGCTGGAGGCCGAGGTCAGGCGCCCGGCGGACGCGGAGGCGTACCGCCAGCGGACCCTCGCCCAGGCGCAGGCCGACGCGAACACCGCGCGTGCCCTCTCCCTGCGGGAGGGGAACCAGGAACTCCTCGCGGCCAACCGTGTCGTGGAGGTGCTCCCGGAGCTGGCCGACGCGGCGGCGAAGGGCCTGGCGGACTCCAACCTCACCGTCCTCAACGGCACGGACGGGGTCAACGAGGTGGCGGCCGGGCTGGTCGGTCAGGGCATGACCATCCTCAACTCGCTGCAACGGCGGGACGGTTCGCCCGGGACACCGCCCGAGGAGAACCAGGAGGCGTCGAAGATGAACGGCAGGGCGCCGGCGCGGGTGGAGACGACCAACTGACCGCACGCACCTGCACGCACGTGTACGCGCCAATGTCGGGCCGGCTCGAAGGAGCCGGCCCGACACACGCCCTAGGGCGCGGGGTCGAGCAGTGTGTCGAACGTGGCCGGGAGGCGGGCCCAGCCGGCGCGCCCGGTCGCGTACTCGGCGTCCGTCAACAGGCAGGATTCAAGGAGCAGTTCCAGCCCCTCGCGGTCCAGGCCCGGTGAGGTGAAGACCAGGTGCTGGCAGCGGTCGCCGTGTTCGGGATGCCAGTCCAGCGAGGCGGCGGCGCGGCGTACCGGCGGCACCATCTCCCAGGCGGCGTCCGGCAGCCCGGCCAGCCAGGGCCCGGTGCTCTCGACGCACAGCGCCCCTCCGGCCGCCTCCCACGCGAGGAGCGTGTCGGGCCGGTCGGCGAGCCAGAAGCGGCCCCGGCTGCGGGTGGCCGCGCAGCTCAGGTCCTCCAGGGCGGCGTACAGGCGCTCGGGGTGGAAGGGCCGGTGGCGGTGCCATACGAGGGTGGTGACCCCGGCCTCGTCCGCCTCCTGCGGCAGCAGCGCGCACGCCGGATGCTGGGCGGCGGCAGCGGCCTCCACGTCGAACCCCGCGAACGCGAGCGCGGCCAGCTCCGGCGCGTCCGCCCGCACCTGGCGGGCGGTCGGGTGCAGTTGGGCCAGGAGCGCGCGGTCCTCGTCGTCGGCGACCGGGCTGTCGATCAGCACCAGCACGGGCGGGTACTCCAACTGCCGCGCCCAGGTGTCGCCCACCGTCCTGCGGTCGCTCGCCGCCGCGGCGAGGCCGGCGTCGGCGAGGTCGTCGCCGTTGGCGAGGCAGGGCAGTACGAGGGACGGGTCGACGGCGGTCAGCACATTGGTGAGCTCCAGCACGCCCGCGCCGTACGTGGCGACGACCTCGGCCATCGCCTTCGGCTCGACGGAGTCCCACAGCTCGACCACGGCCAGCCGGGCCGCCCCGTCGGCGGCGAGCCGCGCCAGCTCGGGGACCAGGTCCTCGCGCAGGGCGCAGCACGCGCAGTCGTTGACGAGGGGGGCCTCGCCGCCGGGCCGGTCGCCGGCCGCGTCCCTGACGGTGCGCCGTACGGTGCCGTGGGCCGCGGTCGACAGGTCATGGTGGACGGCGACGCTGCCGGGAACCCCCGCCAGCAGCCGGTCCACCACCTCCGTACGGGCGTCGGCGTGCATCCCGGCGACCAGCACGACCGGCAGCCTGGCCCCCTCCGGCCGGTGTCCGGTCATCCCCGTCCGCCGGGGGCCTGTCCGTACCGGCGCTCGAACCGCTCGACGCGTCCCGCGGTGTCCATCACGCGCGCGTTGCCCGTGTAGAAGGGGTGGCTCACCGAGGAGATCTCGACGTCGACGAGGGGATAGGTGTTGCCGTCCTCCCACCGGACCGTCTTGTCGCTGGTGGCGGTGGAGCGGGTGAGGAAGGAGACGTTCGCGGCGGTGTCGCGGAAGACGACAGGGCCGTAGGCGGGGTGGATTCCAGGCTTCATCACGGTGTCCTTCGTGGCCTTCCGGTGGCTGCGGTCAGAGGTCGGAGGTCAGCGGTCTTCGCGGAAGTCGACGTGCCGCCGTGCGATCGGGTCGTACTTGCGCAGGACCAGGCGGTCAGGATCGCTGCGGCGGTTCTTGCGGGTGACATAGGTGTGGCCGGTGCCCGCCGTGGAGCGGAGCTTGATGACCGGGCGTAGTTCGTTGCGTGTCATGGCGCTAGTATATGACAATGGTTTCCATTTTCAAAACGAGAGAGGCAGGTCACCCCGTGTCCGCCCACTGCCAGCTCACCGGCGCCCGGCCGGGCTTCGGCAACACCGTCTCCCACTCGCACCGGCGCACCTCACGGCGCTTCGACCCCAACATCCAGCGCAAGCGGTACTGGCTGCCGAGCGAGGGCCGGTATGTGCGCCTCACGCTCAGCGCCAGGGCGATCAAGGCGATCGACGCGATGGGCGTCGAGTCCGCCGTGGCGCGGATCCGCGCCCGGGGAGGGAAGGTCTGATGGCCAAGCAGAGCAAGATCGCGAAGAACGAGCGGCGCAAGGCGGTCGTCGCGCGGTACGCCGCACGCAGGGCGGAGCTGAAGGAGATCGTCCGCCGTCCCGCCACGCCCGAGCCCGAACGGCTCGCCGCGCTCGCCGAACTGCGCCGTCAGCCGCGCGACGCCAGCGCGACCAGGGTGCGCAACCGCGACAGCGTGGACGGCCGGCCGCGCGGGCATCTGCGCAAGTTCGGCCTGTCCCGCATCCGGCTGCGCGAGCAGGCGCACGCCGGACTGCTGCCGGGGGTCGTCAAGTCCTCCTGGTGACCGGTCGGCGCCGGCCGGTGGGGCCCAGGGCGTGTCCGCGAAGTCCCNNTGCGATCGCACGCACCAGACGTCGTGAGCCCCGCCCTACGGGCGGACGACGCTACTTTCAAAACACGCCCTAGAAGCTCCGTCGGTCGGCGCCGCGGCGCCGGGTCTCGTCGGCGGGGCGGGTGATCGACCGGGACTGGACGTGCTCGTAGACCATCGTCGTCTGTACGTCCGCGACCTCGCGGCGTTCGGTGAGGCGGTCGATGACGAAGGCGTACAGCCCGTCGACGTTCGGGACGGCCACGTGCAGCAGGAAGTCGTGCGGGCCCGACGTCACGAACAGGCCGATGGTCTCCGGCAGTTGGGCCGCCCACTCGCGGAACCCCTCGATGACGGGGCGGGACGGCGGTCTGATCCGTACGGAGATCAGCGCCTGTACGGGGCGGCCCACCGCCTCCAGATCCAGCGCCGCGTGAAATCCGTCGATCACGCCCCGCTCACGCAGGATCTTCACCCGCTCCAGCGAGGTGGAGGGGGAGACGCCGGTCTTGGCCGCCAGATCGCGGTTGGTCTGCCGTGCATCGTGCTGCAACTCCCGCAGCAGAGCCCAGTCGAGCGCATCAAGTTCCACGATGATGTCCTTCGGCCGTACGAAATGCGCCGGAGCTGTCCATCGTACGCATGACTGCCTACCGTTTCGCGACATGACCGCTCACAACGACAACGCTCAGCACGACATCCCCCGGACCGGCCTTTCCACCCGCGAGGCCCCCCTCAAGTGGGTCGTCGTCATCGACGCGGACCTGCCCGCCGGGCGCGCCGTGAACGCGGCGGCCTGTATGGCCGCCGCCGTCGGCAAGGCCCTGCCCGGACTGCTCGGCGACGACGGCCGCGACGCCTCGGGGTACCTGCACCCGGGGCTGCCCTGGGCGGGCTGCTCCGTGCTCGCCGCCGACACCGCCACCCTGCACGCCCTGCGGGAGAAGGCCGCCGCGAAGGAGGACGTCTTCGTGGCCGACATGCCCGAGCCCGCCCAGACGTCCCGGATCTACGACGAGTACCTCGGCCTGCTCGCCGGTACGAAGCACGAGGACCTGACCTACCACGCGGTCGCCCTCGTCGGCCCGCGCAACAGGATCAGCAAGCTCGTCGGCAAGCTGCCCCTGCTGCGCTGAGCGACGCGCCGTCAGGCCGTCAGTCCGTCAGTCCGTCACGCTCAGTACGATCTTTCCGCGCGTGCGGCCCTCCCGGACCCGGCGCTGCGCCTCGCCCGCCTCCGCCAGCGGCAGGACGTCCGCCACCTCGACACGCACCACGCCCTCGTCGATCAGCCCGGCGATCCGGCCGAGGGCGGCGCCGTCCGGCTCCACCAGGAAAGCCGTCGCGTTCAGCCCCCGCGCGCGGGCGCCCTCCAGCACCTCCGGCGCGACACCCGACGGGACGGCGACGATCGTGCCACCGGGCCGCAGAGTCTGAAGGGAACGCGTCGTCGTCGCGTCCTGCGCCTCGCCCACCAGGTCGATGACCACATCGACATCGCTCACGACGTCCTCGAAACGGACCTTCGTGTAGTCCACGACCTCGTCCGCGCCCAGCTCCCGCAGCCAGTCGTGCTTCGCCGCGCTCGCCGTGCCGATGACATGGGCCCCCAAGTGCTTCGCGAACTGCACCGCCAGATGCCCCACACCGCCCGCCGCCGCGTGGATCAGCACCCGCTGCCCCGCCGCCACGCCCGCCGCGTCCACCAGCGACTGCCACGCGGTCAGCCCGGCCAGCGGCACGGCAGCCGCCGTCTCGTGGCCGACCGTGCGGGGCTTGAGCGCGAACTGCCGCGAGGGCGCCGTCACATACTCGGCGTACGCGGCGGCCGGACGCGGGAACCACGGCATCCCGTACACCTCGTCGCCCACCTTCAGCGTGTGCACACCGAAGCCGACCTCCGTCACGACACCGGACACGTCCCAGCCCAGGACGAACGGCGGTGCGCCGAGGAGCCCGGCGATGCCACCGCTCTCGCGGGACTTCCAGTCCACCGGATTCACACCGGCCGCGTGCACCCGCACCTGCACCTCGGTCGGAATCGGGCGGGGCCGGGGGAGATCGGCGAGGCGCAGCACCTCGGGGCCGCCGAGGGAGTCCTGGGTGATCGCGCGCATCGTCGGCTCACTGCTCATGTCGGTCAAGTCTCCTGAATGAGTGCGGTGGATCTTCGACACCCAGAACGTACTCCCCGGGCGGCGGTGACCCTCCGCCGGGACGTCCCCGGCCCGCCTCCTCAGTTGCCGCGCGAGGCGACCATCGCGACCGTGACCAGTCCCAGCACCACCCACCCGAACCAGAGCCAGCCGTTGCTCCCCAGCGCCGCCGTGTAGGCCGTCACGACCACCAGCGCGCCGACGGTGAGCACACCCATCGTCTTCGTGGATCCGGATCCGGACATAGGCGTCCTCCTCCTGGCCGTGACCGTGGCCGAAGCCGTGGCCGTGAGGACCATCGTCACCCGAAAGGGGCGTTCCGCGCTACTGTCCGCGTGTCTGCAACGACGCGAGGTAGGCGTTGTACGCGGCCAGCTCCTTGTCACCGTCCCGGTCGGCGGCCCGGTCCGAGCGCTTCGCCTGGCGTTGGTCCGACCGGTACCACTGGTACACCAGCGCCACCAGCACCAGCACGGACGGGATCTCGCTGAACGCCCAGGCGATACCGCCCGCCGCGTTCTGGTCGGAGAGCGCGTCGACACCCAGCGACGCCGGCGGATTCTCGTACGCCCGCACCATCGGCTCGCTCGCCATCATCAGCGCGATCCCGAAGAACGCGTGGAACGGCATCCCGGCGAACAGCTCCAGCATCCGCATCAGATAGCCGGGCCGGTGCGGCCCAGGGTCCACGCCGATGATCGGCCAGAAGAAGATCAGCCCGGTGGCCAGGAAGTGCACCATCATCGCGATGTGCCCCGGCTTGGACTCCATGAGGAAGTCGAAGAGCGGGGTGAAGTAGAGGCCGTACAGGCTCGCGATGAACAGCGGGATCGTGAAGGCGGGATGCGACACGAACCGCATGAACCGGCTGTGCAGCAACGCCAGCAGCAGCTCCCGCGGCCCCTTGCGGCCCCGGCCCGCGACCGGCAGCGCCCGCAGCGCCAGGGTCACCGGCGCGCCCAGGAGCAGCAGGATCGGGGAGACCATGCTGATCACCATGTGCTGCACCATGTGCACGCTGAACATGACCATGCCGTAGTCGTTGAGCGCGGTGCACATCGTCAGCACGACGGTCAGCACGCCGAGCACGAAGGAAATGGTGCGGCCCGGTGACCAGCTGTCGCCGCGCCCACGGAGCCGTACGACACCCCAGCCGTACAGCGCGAGCGCCAGCAGACAGCCGACGAGGAAGAAGGCGTCGGGCGAGAACTCCAGCGCGCGGCTCAGCGTGAACGGCGGCAGGTCCGTCATCGTGCCGTGCTCGCCGTGATCCATACGTGTTCTCCCGCTGCGACGATCCCCAATGGTGCGATGTGTCCGCACCGGGAACCAGACTAGAACCGCCCCCGGCGCCGTTCGCGGCCGGGGGCGGTTCGTCGTACAAGCGTCAGCGGGCGTGGATCAGAGCACGCACTCCGCCTCGGCGTACCGCTCCGCGGGCACCGTCTTCAGCGTCTCGACGGCCTCCGCGAGCGGCACCATCACGATGTCCGTGCCGCGCAGCGCCGTCATCATCCCGAACTCGCCCCGGTGCGTGGCCTCCACGGCGTGCCAGCCGAAGCGCGTCGCCAGCACCCGGTCGTACGCGGTCGGTGTCCCGCCGCGCTGGACATGGCCGAGTATCACCGGCCGCGCCTCCTTGCCCAGGCGCTCCTCCAGCTCGACGGAGAGCTGCCTGGCCACGCCCGCGAAGCGCTGGTGACCGTAGATGTCCTTGCCGCCGGCGTCGAACTCCATCGAGCCCTCACGGGGCTTGGCGCCCTCGGCGACCACCACGATCGCGAAGCGCTTGCCCGCCGAGAACCGCTTGCCGACCAGCTCGGCCAGCTCTCCTATGTCGAAGGGCCGCTCGGGGACGACGATGGCGTGCGCACCGGCCGCCATGCCCGAGTGCAGCGCGATCCAGCCTGTCTCCCGGCCCATGACCTCGACGATCAGCACGCGCTGATGGGACTCGGCGGTCGTCTTCAGCCGGTCCAGCGCCTCGGTGGCGACACCGACGGCGGTGTCGAAGCCGAAGGTCACATCCGTGGAGGCGATGTCGTTGTCGATCGTCTTCGGCACACCGACGATCGGCAGCCCGGCCTCGGAGAGGAGGTTGGCCGCCTTGAGGGTGCCTTCGCCGCCGATCGGGATGACCGCGTCGAGACCGAGGTCGGCCACGTGCCCCTTCGCGCGCTCCACACCGTCACGCAGATGCGCGGGCTGGACACGGGAGGAACCGAGGATCGTGCCCCCACGGGCCAGGATGCCGCCCACCGCGTCGAGATCGAGCTTGCGGTAGTCGCACTCCAGAAGGCCTTTCCAGCCGTCGTGGAAGCCGATGACCTCGTCACCGTGGTCGACGACGGCGCGGTGCACCACGGACCGGATCACCGCATTGAGACCGGGGCAGTCGCCGCCGGAGGTGAGCACACCAATTCGCATTGCCCGGAGAACCTTTGCAACGTGGGCCGACGGCCGGACCACGTCGTCCGGCTGAATCCCCGCCACCCTACCGGCGCGGGGTGGCGGGGCCGAACCAGGCGTCCGACTGCTGGACACCCCGCGGCTGAACGGCGGGTGTCAGGCCGGCTGCGTCGCGGCGGCGATGCGCTCCGCGCGCAGCGCCTCGTACCAGCGGTCGTCCGCGGGCGGCAGCGCGTTCACGTCCAGCGCCAGCTTCAGCAGCAGGTCCGCGATCAGCGGATTGCGGGCCAGCACCGGGCCGTGCATGTACGTACCGAACACCGTGTCGTTGTACGCGCCCTCCGTGCCGTCACCCGTGCCGTTGCCCCGGCCGAGCGACACCCGCGCGAACGGGCGGGCGGTCGGGCCGAGATGGGTGATGCCCTGGTGGTTCTCGAATCCGGTCAGCGGCGGCAGTCCCAGATGCGGATCGATGTCGCCCAGTACGTCTCCGACACACCGCTCGCCCTCACCGCGGGTGGAGATCACGTCGAGCAGCCCGAGGCCGCCCTCGCGCTCACCGAGGTCGTTGACGAACTCGTGGCCCAGGATCTGGTAGCCGGCGCAGACCGAGAACACGATCGCGCCGTTGGACACCGCCCGGTTGAGCCCGCCGTCACGGCGCAGCCGCTCGGCGGCCAGCCGCTGCGGCCGGTCCTCGCCGCCGCCGATGAGATAGATGTCGCCCGACGTCGGCACCTGCTGGTCGCTGCGCACGTCGACGCGCGTGACGTCGAGACCGCGCTGCCTGGCCCGGCGCTCCACCACCAGCGCGTTGCCCTGGTCTCCGTACGTGCTCAGCAGGTCCGGGTAGATCCACACCAGCCGCAGACTGTTGTCGCTCATCGCTCGCTCGCCCCTCTTCCGACTCCGTCTGTGTTCATGGCCGGCCGGCTCAGTTTCCGACACGGCGGCGCAGGTCCTGGAACGAGGTGTAGTTGGCGATCGCCTCGATCCGGCCGGGCGGTGCCATCTGCACGGCCTCGTCGGCGGTCGCGCAGACACGGAAGTCCAGGCCCGCGACCTCCAGCCGTACGGCCAGGTCCAGCTTGCGGTCGCCGATGACGAAGATCGGGTGACCGGCCAGCCGGGTGTAGTCCACGTCCCACAGCCACGAGGTGTCCGTGCCGTCGGCGCCGCGGGCGTTGACCGCGAGGATGACGGGCGTGGGCGGCGGGTCGATGAGCGAGAACGTCTCCAGCCAGCCCGCCGGGTTCTTCGCCAGCAGCAGCCGCAGGTCACGGCCGAGGAAGGACACCACGTCGTACCGGCCGGCGACGGCCTGCACCTGGTACATGCGCTCCAGGGCGACCTGCGGGGGCACCCCGAACGTGGCCGCGACGGCGGCGGAGGTGGCGGCGTTCGCGCGGTTCGCGCGGCCCGGCAGCTGGAGATGGATCGGCCAGGCCGAGCCGTGCGGGTCCAGGACGTGGTCGCCGTGCAGCGCCCAACTCGGGGCGGGCCTGCGGAAACCGCACTGGCCGCAGAACCAGTCGTCGCCCGGTCGCTGCATCACACCGCCGCAGGAGGGGCATGACCAGGCGTCGTCCTTCCACTCCTGTCCGGCGGCGACCCAGACCACGTTCGGGGACGACGACGCGGCCCACACGATCAGCGGGTCGTCGGCGTTGGCGATGACCACGGCCTTCGTGCCGGCCAGGCCCTCGCGCCAGTGTTCGGCCAGCATGCGGGTCTCGGCGGCGCGGTCGAGCTGGTCGCGGGAGAGGTTGAGCAGGGCGATCGCCTTGGGGGTGGTGTCGCGCGCGACTCCGGCGAGGTACTTCTCGTCCACCTCGATGACGCCGTACCTGGCGTCCGAACCGCCCGCGAGGGCGGAGGTGATACCGGCCGGCATGTTCGCGCCCAGTGCGTTCGACACCACGGGGCCGCTGGCCCGCAGGGCCTCGGCGATCAGCCGTGTCGTGGTCGTCTTGCCGTTCGTCGCCGACACCAGCACGACGTCCAGATGCTGCGCGAGAGCCGCCAGCAGATCCGGGTCGAGCCGCAACGCCACCTTGCCGCCGATCACCGATCCGCTGCCGCGCCCCGCAGCGCGCGACACCGCCGCTGCGGCCTTGCCTGCCGTCACGGCCAGCTTGGCCCGCGGCGACAGCGGGTCCGTGTTGCCTGCCATCGTCCTTGATCCTCCTCGCGTCGGTCCGGCCTCAGCCTATCGAGATACGTGCACAGGCCCGAACCACGGCACCGGAGAACCGGCTGATCGTTGTCACACGTACGCCTGGAACCGGCGCGCCGCGCGGGAGCGCCGGGACCCCGCGCGGCTGTTTCCGGCGCGGGGAACGGGGTGTTTCCACGTCTGTGCGGCCTTCGCGCCGCCTGTACTCCCCCACTCTCGCCGATTCGGCCGCCGGTCGGCGTGCCCACGGACCGGGGACGCCCGGCGCGGGCCACGCGAGCTGCCTCAAGTGGCCCGCACATGACCGCCACCCGGCCCCCGGCAGTCCTTCACATCTGCGCCGGAGGCCGGGTGTTCAGCGGCAGTTCATCCCACCGCCACGCCGCTGAGCCACACCCGGGCGGGCCGCAGGGCCGCGTCCAGCTCGACCAGGTCGGCCCGCAGACCGGGACGAAGCTCGCCCCGGTCACGCAGACCGAGCAGCCGGGCGGCCGTGCCCGACGTCATCCGGACGGCGTCCGCCAGTGGGAGGCCGACCGTGCCGACGGCCCTGCGGAACGCCTCCGCCACGAACAGCGTGGAGCCGGCCAGTGTGTCGGTGCCGCGCAGCGTCGCGACCCCGCCCGTGACCGTCACCTCGCGGTCCGCGAAGGCGTACTCCCCGTCCGGCATGCCCGCCGCCGGCATCGCGTCGCTGACCAGCATCAGCCGGTCGGGGCCCGCGATCCGGTGCGCCAGCCGTACGGTGTCGTCCGCCAAGTGGTGCCCGTCCAGGACGAGCTCGCAGACCAGCCGGGGGTCCAGCAGCGCGGCGGCGACCGGGCCGGGCTCCCGGTGGTGCAGCGGGGGCATCGCGTTGAACAGGTGCGTCACCGCGCGGGCGCCGAGGTCGGCGGCCCGCGCGAACCGTTCCGCGTCCGCGTCGGTGTGGCCCAGACAGCACACCAGTTCGTCCGCGTACCGCCGGATCAGCTCCGGCGCGCCCGGCAGCTCCGGCGCCACGGTCAGCGACCTGGCGTGCCCGCCAGCCGCCGCCAGCAGCCGGGCCAGCAGCTCCGGGTCCGGGGCGCGCAGCGCGCCGCGCGTCTGGGCGCCGCGCCGGGCGGGCGACAGGAACGGCCCCTCGAAGTGGACGCCCACCAGGTTGGGAGCCGACCCGTCGTCGACGACCGAGGCGATCGCGCGTACCGCCGCCTCCATCGCGGGCGGCTCGACCGTCGCGACGGACGCCAGCATCGTGGTCGTCCCCCGCGCGAGATGCCCCGCCGCCGCCCCCCGTACGGCGGCGGGGTCACCCGTGTAGAGCGAGTGACCGGCGCCGCCGTGACAGTGCGGATCCACGAACCCCGGCACGACGAGCCGGCCACCCAGCTCCACCACCTCGTCGGGCACCTCGGGCGGGCCCGAGGTCCCCAGCGAGTGGATCAGGCCGTCCCGTACGAGCAGCCACCCGGCCGTGACACCGGCGTCCGGTGTCACGAACCTGCCACCGGTGAACAGCCGCCCGCCCCCGGACGCGTCCGGCACCGGACGGCCCGCGTTCACCGCGTGCCCAGCAGCGCGCCCACCGCCGCCTTCGCGCACACCCGCGAGGCGCCGAACGTACGTACCCATCCGCGGGAGCCGCCGAAGTCGTCGCCCGGCACGCCCATGTCGACCACGACGCACCGGGGGAAGCGCTCCAGCAGGTCGTCCAGGACCGGCCGCTGCCAGGGGAACCGGTGCGAGCTGCGTACCAGCAGCACCACATCGGCGTCGGGCCCGAACTCGTCCAGATACAGGCCGACTTCGGCCTTGATCATGCCCTCGGCGTTGTACGTGTCACCCGCCACCGCGAGCGCCTCGACCTCGATGCCCGCCGCGCGCAGCGGCGCCTCCACGCCCCAGGAGGCGCCGCCCTGCGCGGGCGAGTGCGTCGGGTCGAGCCGTACGACCAGGGCCCGGTTCCCCTTGAGCCGGGCGTCGCCGCTCACCTCCAGGACGTCGCGGGCCTGCTGCTCGCCGACGGTGTCGTCGTGCGGGACACCGGTGGCGCGCGGCCGGGTGCCGAGCTTGGCGAGACGGGCGTTCGCCTCGCGCAGCCGCTCCAGCGGCAGGGTGCCGTTCTCCACGGCGGCCACCAGCGCGGCGGCCGCCGCGTCCACGTCGTCGCCGAACGCCCACGCGCCCAGGCACAGCGCGTCCGCGCCGGCCGCGATCGCCCGCACCGCCGCGTCGGGCAGGCTCGCCACGTCGGCGATGCCGCGCATCTCCAGCGCGTCGGTGATGACGACACCGTCGAAGCCCAGCTCGTCGCGGAGCAGCCCGGTGAGTACGGCGGGGCTGATGGTGGCGGGGACGTCGTCCAGCTGGCTGAGATGGACGTGCGACACCATGATGCTGTCGACCCCGGCGGCGATGGCCGCGCGGAACGGGTCCAGATAGTGCTCCACCAGTTCCTGCCGGGACAGATCCACGGTGGGTGTGCCCAGGTGCGCGTCGGTGGAGCTGAGGCCGTGGCCGGGGAAGTGCTTGGCGCAGGCGCTCACCCCGGCGGCCTGGAGCCCCTCGACCCAGGCCGCCGCGTGCTTGGCGACCAGCGCGCGGTCGGCGCCGAAGGTGCGGATGCCGTTGGGGGAGAGGGGGTTGACGGCCGCGTCGACGGCGGGGGCCAGGTCCCAGTCGATGCCGGCCTCCACCAGCGAGAGGCCGATCTGGTAGGCGGACTCACGGGTCCGGTCGGGGTCGTCGAGACGGCCCAGGGCATGGTTGCCCGGTACGGACGTACCGCCGTGGTCCTCCAGCCGGTTGACGTCGCCGCCCTCCTCGTCGACGGAGAGCAGCACATGGTCGCGCAGGCCGTGCAGAGCCGTGGTCAGCTCCCGCACTTGCTCGGCGTCGGCGATGTCCTTGCCGAACAGGACGAAGCCGCCGAGTCCTTCCTCGACCCGGGCGCGCGCCCACCTGGGGACGGTCCTGCGTCCGAGCGCGGGAAACAGCACGCCGTGGGCGAGCCGGGACAGCTCGGTCATTTTTCGATTCCTCACCTTGGTGTTCGGTCGTCGTCGCGGTCGTACGGGATACGGGATGTACCGGGGCCTCAGCCCTTGACCGCGCCGCTGGTCATGCCGCCCACGAGACGGCGCTGCACCAGCAGGAAGAAGACGAGTACGGGGATGGAGAAGATGGTGGAGGCCGCGATCATCGCGCCGTAGTCCACGCTCTCCGAGGTCTTGAACGACACGAGCCAGACCGGCAGCGTGTAGTTGTCCTGCGATTTCATGATCACGTAGGCGAAGATGTAGTCGTCCCACGCGTTGACGAAGGCGAAGATCGAGGTCGCCACGATGCCCGGCATCAGCAGGGGCAGCAGCACCCGTACGTACATCTGGAACCGCCCGCACCCGTCCACGAGCGCGGCCTCCTCCAGCTCCACGGGCACCCCGTCCACGAACCCGCGCAGCGTCCAGATCGTGAACGGCAGCACGAAGGTCATGTACGTGAAGACCAGGCCCGGCAGGAAGTCCAGACCGCCGACGGACCGGAGCATCAGATACACCGGGATGACCATCGCCGCCGCCGGGACCATCTGCACCAGCACCAGGACGGTCAGCACCGCCTTGCGGCCGGCGAACCGGAACCGCGCGATCGCGATCGCCGCGAACAGTGAGATGACCAGCGACAGGACGACCGAGGAGACCGTCACCGTCAGGGAGTTGCGGACGAACGTCCAGAAGCCCGGCTTGTCCAGCGCCCGCGTGAAGTTCTCCAGGCTGATCGGCCAGGGGATGAACTTCGGTACCGCGCTGAGGATGTCCGAGCGCTCCTTGAGCGCGGTGGCCACCATCCAGTAGACGGGGAACACCATCACGGCGGACACGGCCATCGCGATCGTGTTGTTGACCGAGCGACGTCGGCGCGCGGGCGTGCCCGGTGACGTCTTGGTGGCGCTCATACGACATCTCCCTGCCGGGACAGCCTGCGTACGTAGGCGACGGAGAACAGGGCGAGGATCACCACGGTCACCACCGCGACCGACGCGCCGCTGCCGTACTCGTTACGGCTGAAGGCGGTGATGTACGCGTACACGCCGAGCGTGGTGGTCGCCCCGTCGGGGCCGCCCTGCGTCAGCACCCAGATCGGGGTGAACGAGTTCACCGACCAGATCACTTCGAGGATGGTGAGGATCGCGAGGACGGGCCGCATGATCGGAATGGTGATGTGGCGGAACATCTGGAGCGTCCCCGCACCGTCGAGGCGGGCCGCCTCGTACAGGGACTCGGATATCTGGCCGCGGGCGGCGAACAGGGTCAGCGCCACGAACGGCAGACCCTTCCAGACCGTCAGCAGGATGATCAGGCCCAGTGCCTGGGTGGGATGGGAGAACCAGTCGTAGACCGACATGTCCCCGAACACCCGGAGCTGGGTGAGCAGCCAGTTGGCGACGCCGTACTGCGGCTGGAACATCCACTGCCAGACCAGGGTCGCCGCCACCATGGGCATCGCCCACACCAGCACCAGACACACGGTGGTGACGACGCGGGCCCACGGCGAGATCGTCATCAGCAGATGCGAGATCAGGAATCCCAGGACCATCAGCAGCGTCACGCACACCAGCGTGAACACCACGGTCCGCAGCAGGACCGCCAGGAAGTCGGCGTCCGTGAAGATCCGGGTGAAGTTGTCCAGGCCGATGAAGTCCGACTGCCCGGTGAACAGCGACCGGGGGCCGAACTCCCGCGTCGACAGGGTCAGCAGCCGAAGCAGGGGATAGCCCTGGATCAGCAGGAGCGCGGCGAGCGCCGGGGCGAGCATCGCCCAGGGGAGCATCCCGGGCCGCCGCGCCCTGCGGCGCGGGCCGGGTGGCCCGGTGCGGCGGCCCCGGTCCGGCGCGCGCACCGGACGGTGCTTCTCAGTGAGTGCCATCAGGCGTCCAGGGGTGTCAGTCGCTCAGCGAGTTGAAGGCGTCCGTCGCGTGCTTGTCGTACGCGGCCGACGACGACGCGATGTCCGCACCGCTCGCGATCTTCGAGAAGAACTGTTCGTTGTAGCGCTCGGTCTCCAGCGTCGCCTCGCCCGGACTGTTGGGCAGCGGCTGGCTCACCTTGCTGGCCTGCGAGGCGACGGTCAGCTGCTCGGGCACACCGGCCGGGGTGAACGACGGCGATATCGGCAGCAGGTTCAGCTCCAGCGCCATCTTCTGCTGGAACTTCTTCCCGGTGACGATCCGCAGCCAGTCCTCGGCAGCGTCCCGGTCGGGGCTGCCCGCGGCGATACCGATGGTCGACCCGGAGACGATCACGGGCATCGCGCTCGACTCGGTGTAGCCCGGCAGCGCGAAGAAGCCGATGTTGTCCTTCATCTTCGGGTTCTTCTCGATGACGGCCGCCGGCTCCCACGCCTTGACGTACGCCATGGCGGCCTTGCCGTCGGCGAACAGCTGGTCCTGGTCGGGGCTGTCGGTGTTGACGCCGACCGACGAGGGGGTGGAGCAGGTGTTCTGGAAGGACTTCCACGCCTTGAGTCCCGCCTGGTTCTCGGGCGAGGACATCTCCGCCTGCCACTTGCCGTCCTTCTGCGAGGCGACCTTGCCGCCCTTGGCGAAGAGGAAGGGCATGCCGTTGAACCAGTACTGGCCGGGCACGTAGAAGCCGGAGAAGTTGGCCGTGTCCTTGTTCGCGTCGGCGAGGGTGCCGCAGTTCTCCTGGAGTTCGGCGAGCGTCTTCGGCGGCGAGGTGATGCCCGCGTCCGCGAACATCTTCTTGTTGTACATGACCACTTTGGTGCCGCCGTAGAGCGGCGTGGCGTACAGCTTGCCGTCGAACTCGGAGGGACCGGAGAGACCGGCGAGCCAGTCGGCGGAGCCTTCGAAGGACTTCTTGCTGTCCGTGAGATCGGCGAGGCCGCCGGAGTAGGTCTGCAGCGGGGTCTGGGTGTTGCCCATCTCCACGATGTCCGGCGGGTTGCCGCTGGCCAGCGCCGTGGTGATCTTGGTGGCCACCCCGTCCCACTGCTGTATCTCGATGTCCACCGCGATGTCCGGGTGGTCCTTCTTGAACTCGGCGGTCGCCTCCTTGATCAGCGGGTTGTCGCCGGGACCGCCGGTCATCATCCAGATGGTCAGCTTGTTGTCGGAGTCGGACTTCGCCACCCCGCCACCGCCGCACGCGGTCAGCGTGAGCGCGAGAACCGGAATCGCCGCGAGTGCGCACCGGGTCCGTGATCGATTCATCGTTGTCACCCTTCTGCCATCTGCTCGTCGTGCCTGGTGCGGGGGGTCGGGTCGGCCG
>NZ_MDCR01000261.1 GCF_001723055.1 Streptomyces niveus | reverse complement strand
CCGCCCCCCTCTTCACCCCGCCCGAGCTGACACCACGGCTCTGGGCCGGAGCCACCGCCCGCCTCCTCGCCAAACTCCTCGGCGAATTCGCGTACGAGGAGATCATCGAGCCCGTCGCACGCACCGGCTCCAACGGCGAGGCGCCCGGCCGCTACACCCTCGCGCTCGACGACGGCACCCCTCTCACCTTCACCGCCCGACGCGGCGCGTACGGCTCCTGGCGCGTCGACCCCCACTCCGTCGAGCACGCCGGAAAACCGTTCCGGGACCCCCTCCGCTTCCTCGTGCTCGCGCGCCGCCTCCTCGCGATCGACGGCGCCACCCTCGGCCACCTCGTCCGCGAACTGAACGCCACCCTCGTCGCCGACGCCAGGATCGACGGCACCGCCCTCACGGCCGCCCAGCTCGCCGACCTCGACTACGCCGAACTCGAAGGCCACCAGACCGGCCACCCCTGGCTCATACTCAACAAGGGCCGCATAGGTTTCTCCGCCCTCGACTCCACCCGCTGGGCGCCCGAGTCCCGTGCCCCCTCCCGGCTCCCCTGGCTGGCGGTCAGCACCGCCCTCGCCGCCTACCGGGGTGTCCCCTCCCTCGCCGTCCCCGAGCAGCTCTACGGCTCCGAACTCGACCCCGCGACCCGCGAGGCCTTCGCCTCCGTGCTCCGCTCGCGCGGCCTCGACCCGGACGCGTACCTCTATCTCCCCGTACACCCCTGGCAGTGGGACGAAGTGCTGCTGCCCCTCTACGCCGGGGAGATCGCCGCCGGTGCGATCGTCCCGCTCCCCACCGACGGCGACGTCAGGCTGCCGCAGCAGTCCATCCGTACGTTCCTCAACACCAGCCGGCCGGACCGGCACACGGTGAAGCTGCCCCTGTCCATCCTCAACACCCTTGTCTGGCGCGGCCTGCCCACCGAACGCACGCTCGCCGCTCCCGCCGTCACCGCCTGGATGCGCGGGCTCTACGAATCGGACCCCTTCCTCCGCGACGAATGCGGAGTGATCCTGCTCGGAGAGGTGGCGTCGGTGACCGTGACCCACCCGCTCTACGACCACCTCCCCGAGGTCCCGTACCAGTACAAGGAACTCCTCGGCGCGATCTGGCGCGAACCCCTCCCGTCCCGGCTCGCCCCCGGCGAACGCGCCCGGACCCTCGCGTCCCTCCTGCACACCGATCCACAGGGCCGCTCCTTCACCGCCGAGCTCGTGTCGCGGTCCGGGCTCCCCGCCGAGGTCTGGCTCGGCAGGCTCTTCGCCGCGCTGCTGCCTCCCCTGCTGCGCTTCCTCTACCGCTACGGCACGGTCTTCTCACCGCACGGGGAGAACGCCGTCGTCGTCTTCGACGACAGCGACGTCCCCGTCCGCCTCGCGATCAAGGACTTCGTGGACGACGTGAACGTCAGCGCCCGGCCCCTGCCGGAGCACGAGGCGATGCCTCGGGAAGTCAGGGACACCCTCCTTACCGAGGAGCCGTCCTTCCTCACCCAGTTCATCCACTCCGGGCTCTTCGTCGGCGTCTTCCGCTTCCTCGCACCGCTGTGCCAGGAACAACTGGACGTCCCCGAGCGGACGTTCTGGTCACTCGTACGGGCCGAAATCCTGCGACACCAGGCACGCTTCCCCGAACTCAAGGACCGTTTCGAGACGTTCGACCTGCTCACGCCCCGTATCGCGCGGCTCTGTCTCAACCGCAACCGGCTGCATCTCGACGGATACCGCGACCGCGCCGACCGCCCGCACGCCGCCGTGCACGGGACGGTCCCCAATCCGCTCGCCCTCCCGGCGGGCGGTGCGCACGGGACGTGATCGCCGTTGTCAGTGGTGAGCCGTAGGGTGGTCGGGCTATGACGAAGCCATCTCTCTCCGAGCTCCTCCATGCCGCCGTCACCGCTGTCGGCGGTGTGGAACGCCCAGGCCAGGTCACCATGGCCGAGGCCGTCGCGGAGGTCATCGACGACAACTCCCATCTGCTCGTGCAGGCCGGCACGGGCACCGGAAAGTCACTCGGCTATCTGGTGCCCGCGCTGGCGCACGGCGAGCGTGTCGTGGTCGCCACCGCGACCTTGGCCCTCCAGCGGCAGCTCGTGGAGCGTGACCTTCCGCGTACGGTCGACGCGCTGAGCCCCCTGCTGGGGCGCCGGCCCGAGTACGCCATGCTCAAGGGCCGCTCCAACTACCTCTGTCTGCACCGGCTCAACGAGGGCGTGCCGCAGGAAGAGGAGGACGGGCTCTTCGACCAGTTCGAGGCGGCGGCGCCCACGAGCAAGCTCGGCCAGGACCTGCTGAGGATGCGCGACTGGGCGGACGAGACGGAGACCGGCGACCGGGACAATCTCACGCCGGGTGTCTCCGACCGGGCGTGGGCGCAGATCTCGGTGTCGTCGCGTGAGTGTCTGGGCGCGACGAAGTGCGCTTACGGCGCCGAGTGCTTCGCCGAGATGGCACGCGAGCGCGCCAAGCTCGCCGACGTGGTGATCACCAACCACGCGCTCCTGGCGATCGACGCGATCGAGGGCGCGCCCGTCGTCCCGCAGCACGAGGTGCTGATCGTCGACGAGGCCCACGAACTGGTGTCGCGGGTCACCGGGGTCGCCACCGGCGAGCTCACGCCAGGCCAGGTCAACCGCGCGGTGCGCCGCGCGGCCAAGCTCGTCAACGAGAAGGCGGCGGACTCGCTCCAGACGGCCGCCGAGACCTTCGAGCGGCTGATGGAGCTGGCCCTCCCCGGCCGGCTCGAAGAGATCCCCGAAGACCTCGGCTACGCGCTGATGGCACTGCGTGACGCCGCGCGCACGGTGATCTCGGCGATGGGCGCCACCCGCGACAGATCCGTGCAGGACGAGGACGCCGTACGCAAGCAGGCCCTGGCGTCCGTCGAGTCCATCCACACGGTCGCCGAGCGGATCGCCAACGGCAGCGAGTGGGACGTGGTCTGGTACGAGCGCCACGACCGGTTCGGCGCGTCGCTGCGGGTCGCTCCGCTCTCCGTGTCGGGGCTGCTGCGCGAGAAGCTCTTCAGCGAGCGCTCGGTGGTCCTGACCTCGGCCACGCTCAAGCTCGGCGGCGACTTCAACGGTGTCGGCGCTTCGCTCGGCCTGGCCCCGGAGGGGACCGAGGGGGAGGACGTCCCGCAGTGGAAGGGCATCGACGTCGGTTCGCCCTTCGACTACCCCAAGCAGGGCATTCTCTATGTCGCGCGGCATCTCTCGCCTCCCGGCAGGGAGGGTTCGCGCGGCGACATGATGGACGAGCTCACGGAGCTGGTCGAGGCGGCGGGCGGCCGTACGCTCGGACTGTTCTCCTCCATGCGGGCCGCCCAGGCCGCCGCCGAGGAACTGCGCGGGAGACTCGACACGCCGATCCTGCTGCAAGGCGAGGAAACGCTCGGTGAGTTGATCAAAGCCTTCGCGGCCGACCCCGCGACGTGTCTGTTCGGCACGCTCTCGCTCTGGCAGGGCGTCGATGTCCCCGGGCCGAGTTCACAGCTGGTGGTGATGGACCGGATTCCGTTCCCGCGTCCCGACGACCCGCTGATGAGCGCCCGCCAGAAGGCGGTGGAGCAGGCCGGTGGCAACGGCTTCATGGCCGTGGCGGCCACCCACGCCGCGCTGCTGATGGCCCAGGGCGCCGGCCGGCTGGTGCGGGCCTCGGGAGACCGTGGCGTCGTGGCGGTACTGGACCCCCGGCTGGCGAACGCGCGCTACGGCAGCTATCTGCGGGCCTCGATGCCCGATTTCTGGTACACGACGGACCGCAATCAGGCCCGCCGCTCGCTGGCCGCCATCGACGCGCGGGCCAAGGCGGACGGCCGGTAGCCGGAAGGGCCGGGCCCGCCCGCGGTGGGGCTCGTGGCGGGCACAGCGAGGCCCCGGGACCGGCGCAGTAGGTCCCGGGGCCGGCCTGATGCCGGCGAGCCCTCACACCCGCCGCAGGACCGCCACAACCTTGCCGAGGATCGTCGCGTCGTCGCCGGGAATCGGCTGGTACGCCGCGTTGTGCGGGAGCAGCCACACGTGGCCGTCCTCGCGCCTGAAGCGCTTGACGGTGGCTTCGCCGTCCAGCATCGCGGCGACGATGTCGCCGTTCTCGGCGACCGGCTGACGGCGGACGGTCACCCAGTCGCCGTCGCAGATGGCCGCTTCGATCATCGAGTCTCCGACGACCTTGAGGACGAACAGCTCGCCGTCACCGACCAGTTGGCGGGGGAGCGGGAACACGTCCTCGACGGACTCCTCGGCGAGGATCGGTCCGCCCGCCGCGATCCGGCCGACCAACGGCACGTACGACGCGGCGGGTTTGCCGGTGGTGTCCGTCTGCTGGGTGCTCGGCTGGTCGGAGCCGCGGACCTCGTAGGCCCTGGGCCGGTGCGGATCCCTGCGCAGGAATCCCTTGCGTTCCAGAGCCATCAACTGATGGGCGACGGATGAGGTGCTGGACAGGCCGACGGCCTGGCCGATCTCGCGCATCGACGGCGGATATCCCCGCCGCTGCACCGAGTCGCGGATGACTTCGATGACCCGTCGCTGCCGGTCCGTGAGACCGGAGCTGTCCGCCCGGATTCCAGGAGGTCGGCCGGGCAGCGAGCGAGTGGGCTTTACGCCCTCCGGATTCGTGGCTGCGTCATTCATGGCATGCACCGGCTCGACTCGGCTCTGGGAGCGGTCCTGGGCGGTAATGGTGGCGCTGTCTGCGGTAGTGGTCACGTCGGCCCCTCTCGAAATGTTCTCCCTAGCTGGACAACGGTAGTTGCTTTCGAAAGGTTGCGCCAAACACACGTTCGAGTGAAAATCCCCGGAAGCGCTGACGTGGCAATATCCGGGGTGTATGTGGCGCGTATTCAGTGCCCTCCGCGCGGGTTGTCCCGCGCTCATCCACCGGGCGTCCACGGCTCATTGCGGAAATCCTCACCGCTGTCATGGCCGGGCCGGCCCGCGCCCAGTCTCTCACCGGGCGGCCCCGAATCGCGGTACGTTCCGGGCTCCCGTACTCTCGTGCCGGACCGCCTCTCGCCGCCGCCCGTTGGGCCTCGCGCGGGCTCGTGCCCGGCGCCGTACGGCCGCCGATCCGTTGCCCGCCGCGACACGCGCGACCGCTCCGAAGCGTGCGCCGACCCCACATGTAGTGGTTGGATTGGCTCAGTCGCCCAGAAGTAGTGGTCCCGGGTCTTTCCCGCCGGAGGCCATCGCCTATGCTGGAGACTGCTTCGCACGGCCCGTCCAGGGCCCGTCGAGGCTTCTCAGTCGTGCTGTGAAGGAGGGTCGGAAGCCATGCACTGCCCCTTCTGCAGGCACCCCGACAGCCGTGTCGTCGACAGTCGCACCACCGACGACGGGACGTCCATCCGACGCCGCCGTCAGTGCCCCGACTGCTCCCGCCGTTTCACTACGGTGGAGACCGCCTCGCTGATGGTGATCAAGCGCAGCGGAGTCACGGAACCTTTCAGCCGTACCAAGGTCATCTCCGGTGTGCGCAAGGCATGTCAGGGACGACCGGTCACCGAGGACGCTCTCGCCCAACTCGGCCAGCGGGTCGAGGAGGCGCTGCGCGCCACCGGCAGCGCCGAACTGACCACCCATGACGTTGGGCTGGCCATACTCGGCCCCTTGCAGGAGCTCGACCTCGTCGCGTACCTGCGCTTCGCATCCGTATACAGGGCGTTCGACTCGCCCGAAGACTTCGAGGCCGCCGTGGCGGAGCTGCGCACGCGGCCTCCTACTGAGGAAGGCGGGCCCGGCGGGACCCCCGCGGTCCCCGAATCCGTCACCGCTGCCGACTGACCGCATCCCGGTATCGGCACCGGCTCACCGTCACCGAGGTATGAAGGGTGACGGCCGATCGGTCATCGATCGGTTACCGATCTATCGCGACAGCTCAGCGACCGATCATCGGCGATCGTCGTTCCAGCGGCGATGAGACCCGTCACGAGCGCCCCACGAGGCGCCCGTGGCAACGGACACATCACTGTGCCATGGGAAGAACGTGGCACTTCAGGGCGTTTGCGCCTGTATATGGGAGGCGGCATGACAGAGACGGCGAGCGGTCCGACGGCACGAGGTTCCCGGAGCAAGGGACCCAAGGGCGGTAAGGGCCTGCGTATCGAGCGAATCCACACGACCCCCGGCGTGCATCCGTACGACGAGGTGGTCTGGGAGCGCCGGGACGTCGTCATGACCAACTGGCGCGACGGCTCGGTCAACTTCGACCAGCGTGGCGTCGAGTTCCCCGGCTTCTGGTCGGTGAACGCGGTCAACATCGTCACCAGCAAGTACTTCCGCGGGGCCGTCGGCACGCCGCAGCGTGAGACGAGCCTCAAGCAGCTCATCGACCGGATCGTGAAGACGTACCGGAAGTCGGGCGAGGACAACGCGTACTTCGCCTCGCCGGCGGACGCGGAGATCTTCGAACACGAGCTGGCGTACGCCCTCCTGCACCAGATCTTCAGCTTCAACTCGCCGGTGTGGTTCAACGTGGGCACCCCGCAGCCCCAGCAGGTCTCGGCCTGCTTCATCCTGGCCGTCGACGACTCCATGGAGTCGATCCTCGACTGGTACAAGGAAGAGGGAATGATCTTCAAGGGCGGCTCCGGCGCCGGCCTGAACCTCTCGCGGATCCGTTCCTCCAAGGAACTGCTCTCCTCCGGCGGCAACGCCTCGGGCCCCGTCTCCTTCATGCGCGGTGCCGACGCCTCGGCCGGGACGATCAAGTCCGGCGGTGCCACACGCCGCGCGGCCAAGATGGTCATCCTCGACGTCGACCACCCCGACATCGAGAACTTCATCGAGACCAAGGTGAAGGAGGAGGAGAAGATCCGCGCCCTTCGTGACGCGGGCTTCGACATGGACCTGGGCGGCGACGACATCACGTCCGTCCAGTACCAGAACGCCAACAACTCGGTCCGGGTGAACGACGAGTTCATGAAAGCCGTCGAGGCGGGCGGCAAGTTCGGGCTGCGCGCCCGGATGACCGGCGACGTCATCGAAGAGGTCGAGGCGAAGTCCCTCTTCCGCAAGATGGCCGAGGCCGCGTGGGCCTGCGCCGACCCCGGCATTCAGTACGACGACACGATCAACCAGTGGCACACCTGCCCGGAATCCGGCCGGATCAACGGCTCGAACCCGTGCAGCGAGTACATGCACCTGGACAACACGTCGTGCAATCTCGCCTCGTTGAACCTCATGAAGTTCCTCAAGGACGACGGCAAGGGAAACCAGTCGTTCGAGATCGACCGTTTCTCCAAGGTCGTCGAACTCGTCATCACGGCGATGGACATCTCCATCTGCTTCGCCGACTTCCCCACCCAGAAGATCGGCGAGAACACGCGCGCCTTCCGCCAGCTGGGCATCGGCTATGCCAACCTCGGCGCCCTGCTGATGGCGACGGGCCACGCGTACGACAGTGACGGCGGCCGCGCCCTCGCCGGCGCCATCACCTCGCTGATGACGAGCACCTCGTACAAGCGCTCCGCCGAACTGGCGGCGGTCGTGGGCCCGTACGACGGCTACGCCCGTAACGCCGAGCCGCACCAGCGCGTCATGAAGCAGCACGCGGACGCCAACAGCGCAGCCGTGCACGTCGACGACCTCGACGGCCCGATCTGGGCCGCGGCCACCGAGGCCTGGCAGGACGTCGTCCGTCTCGGCGCCAAGAACGGCTTCCGCAACGCGCAGGCCTCCGTCATCGCCCCCACCGGCACCATCGGTCTCGCCATGTCCTGCGACACCACCGGCCTCGAACCCGACCTCGCGCTGGTCAAGTTCAAGAAGCTGGTCGGCGGCGGTTCGATGCAGATCGTCAACGGCACCGTGCCGCAGGCGCTGCGCCGCCTGGGCTACCAGGAGGAGCAGATCGAGGCGGTCGTCGCCCACATCGCCGAGAACGGCAACGTGATCGACGCGCCCGGCCTGAAGCCCGAGCACTACGAGGTCTTCGACTGCGCGATGGGCGAGCGGTCCATCTCCGCGATGGGTCACGTCCGGATGATGGCGGCGATCCAGCCGTGGATCTCCGGCGCGCTCTCCAAGACGGTGAACCTGCCGGAGACGGCCACCGTCGAGGACGTCGAAGAGGTCTACTTCGAGGCGTGGAAGCTCGGCGTCAAGGCGCTGGCGATCTACCGCGACAACTGCAAGGTCGGCCAGCCCCTCTCCGCGAAGAAGAAGGAGCAGGTCGCTGAGAAGGCCGAGGACACCATCCGCCAGGCGGTGGAGAAGGTCGTCGAGTACCGCCCCGTCCGGATGCGCCTGCCCAAGGGCCGTCCCGGCATCACCACCTCGTTCACGGTGGGCGGCGCCGAGGGTTACATGACGGCGAACTCCTACCCGGACGACGGTCTCGGCGAGGTCTTCCTGAAGATGTCCAAGCAGGGGTCGACCCTCGCGGGCATGATGGACGCCTTCTCGATCGCGGTGTCCGTGGGACTTCAGTACGGCGTCCCGCTGGAGACGTACGTCTCGAAGTTCACCAACATGCGCTTCGAGCCGGCCGGTATGACGGACGACCCGGACGTGCGGCTCGCCCAGTCGATCGTGGACTACATCTTCCGGCGCCTCGCGCTCGACTTCCTTCCGTTCGAGACGCGTTCGGCCCTCGGGATCCACTCGGCCGACGAGCGTCAGCGTCACCTGGAGACCGGCTCGTACGAGCCGTCGCTGGACGATGAGGAGGGGATGGACGTCGAGAGCCTGGCGCAGTCCGCTCCGCGCCACGTGGAGCCGCTGAAGGCGGTGGGCCCGGCCGTGTCGTCCAACGCCGCGGAGGCACCGGCTCCGAAGCAGGCGCACACCTCGGCGGAGCTGGTGGAGATGCAGCTCGGCATCAGCGCCGACGCGCCGCTCTGCTTCTCCTGCGGTACGAAGATGCAGCGGGCCGGCTCCTGCTACATCTGCGAGGGCTGCGGATCGACGAGCGGCTGCAGCTGAGAACGGGCGGGACTGAGTCCCGTACCGGGACATAGGTCCTGAGTGGAGGGGCGTCGGCACAGGGTGCCGGCGCCCCTCTCCCGTGGCTCGCGCAGCGTTGGGCCGCGCCGCGTGTCCGGTCAGACGACCCGCGTGGCTGGCCCCGTCACACGCTGCCCATCTGCTCCGTGAACTCCTGCGGGTCGGCGTCGTCGAAGCCCCGGAGCACCGGCCGGAAATCCCACGTACCCGACTCGTCCCTGGTGAACTCGGCGATCGTCGCAGCCGTCGCCCCGGAGACGTCGGCGAAGTCGCTCGCCGTCAGCTCCACGAGGCCCTCCATGACCTGGACGGCCGGACGCGATATGTCGGCGAACGTCCGGCGCCCCTCGCGCTGCTGGATGACGACCCCCACCACCACGCGCACATAGTCCGAGCCCAGCCGGTCCAGCTCCAGTGTCATCACCTCGTCCGAGCCGAACCCCTGGCCCGTCCGGCTCTCCCTCTCCAGGATGATCGTCCCGTCGGGCGAGCGGCTGTCGAAGTGCACCAGATACGTCGGGCGGTCGCTGGGCGCGTCCGACGTGTACGTCGCGGCGACGATGTCCAAATCGTGGGGCGGCCGGCCCAGCGGGCTCGGATCCCATTTGAGGGTGACCTCAACCTTCTCGACGCCCCTCTTGAGACTGCTGCTCACCGGTCATCCCTCCGTACGTCCAATACCTCTGCGTACAAGGCTAGTGCGCGGGGCCGACAACACACGCCTCGTACCGGCCAGTTGACCGTCACTTGGCCATGACTCGCCACTCGGCGCGCGCCCGGGGCGGACTGCCGGGAGCGTGACCTGGGCCACGTTCGGCCCCGTACGATGGCGCGGTGCTGGTCAAGTGGATTCGCTGCACGGTGACGGACCGACGTGGTTTCGAACGGGGGCAGCGGAAATGGGCGGGGCTGCTCGGTGAGCCGGGATTCCGG
>NZ_MDCR01000260.1 GCF_001723055.1 Streptomyces niveus | reverse complement strand
GGGGCACGGGGCGGGCGGTCCGGTTCCAGGGCGCTGCGGAGCGCGCCGACGAAGGTCTGTACGGCGCCGACCGCCCCGGCCGGCGGCGGATCCTCCGGCCACAGGTCGGCGACCAGCCGGGCCACGGGCACGACGTGGCGGCGGGCGACGATCAGCCGGGCCAGTACGGCGCGGTGGCGCGGGCCCTTGAGCGCGATCGGGCCACCCGGGCCCTCGGCGGTCACGGGGCCGAGCACACCGAAGAAGACCTCGTCGCCTTCCCGTCCCACGGAGCCCTCCCTCCCGCGCCGCCTTGCTGCCGACCTGCCGCTGACTCGCTGCTGATTCGCCCGCCAGAAGCTGGAAGCACCCTACGGAAGAGCGCACCATGCACCCCACCATCCCCGGCTTCACCTACCAGCGCGTCGCCGTCGCCGACGACGTCTCACGCGACATCTCCCTCAACGTCGCCGTCGGCGGCTCGGGCAGCCCGGTCATGCTTCTGCACGGCTTCCCGCAGACCCACCTCATGTGGCGGCACGTCGCCGTCGAACTCGCCGCCCACCACACCGTCATCTGCCCCGACCTGCGCGGTTACGGCGCGAGCGACAAACCCGCCGCCGCAGCCGACGACACGTACTCCAAGCGCGCCATGGCCGCCGACACCGTCGCGCTCGCCCGCGCGCTCGGGCACGACCGGTTCGCGCTGGCCGGGCACGACCGGGGCGCCCTCGTGGCGATCCGCGCGGCCCTCGACCACCCGGAGGTGATCACCCATCTCGCCTCGCTCGACGTCCTGCCGACGCTGGACACCTGGGACGTCATGCACGGCACCACCGCCGCCGTCGGCTTCCATCTCTATCTGATGGCCCAGCCGCCCGGCCTGCCCGAGCGGATGATCAGCGCGAGCGCGGACGCGTTCTTCGGCCACTTCCTCGACATCTGGACGCGCGATCCGCAGGCGATTCCGGCCGGGGTCCGGGCCGAGTACCTGGCGGCGTCACGCGCCGCCGTCCCCTCCATCGTCGCCGACTACCGCGCATCCGCCGGGATCGACGTCACCCACGACCAGGCCGACCGCGACGCCGGGAACCAGCTGCGGATGCCGGTGTCCGTCCTCCAGCAGGACTGGGGCGCGGCCCTGGGCTTCGACGCCGCCGCGCGCTGGCGCGCCTGGGCGCCCGACCTGCGGCACACGACCGTCTCGTGCGGTCACTTCATGGCGGAGGAGGCACCGGGGGAGGTCGTCGAGGCCGTACGGGACCTCCTCACCCGCTGATGAGCGGGCGCCAGGGCCCGTTCAGCCCACCCTCAGCCCACCCTCAGCGCGTCCAGCAACCGCCCCAGCGCCGCCCGCGTGTCGGTGAGGTCGGCCGGGTCCGTCGACGCCGCCAGCCACAGCGCCGCCTCGTTCATCGCGCCGGACAGCAGATGGGCGAGCGGCGCCACGGGCTGTGCGGCGATGACGCCGTCGGCGACGAGCCCGGCCAGCGCCTCCGTGAGATGACGGGCCGACGACGCCTCGTCCATCGCCCGCCACTCGGTCCAGCCCAATACGGCGGGCCCGTCCACGAGCATGATCCGCTGAATGTCGGGCGCGGTCGTCGCGGTGATGAACTCCTGGCAGCCGGTGACCAGTTGGTCCCACGGGTCGTCCCGGGTCCCGGCCGCGTCCGCGACGCGCGCGCCGACCTCCTCCTGGACATTCCGGAGTACGGCGCGGAACAGCGCGGTCTTGCTGTCGAAGTGGTGGTAGAGCGCGCCCTTGGTGACACCGGCGGCGGTGACGATCTCCGCGAGGCTCACCGCCCCGTAACCGACCTCCGCGAAAAGCCTCCGGCCCTCGTGCAGCAGGGCCTGCCTGGTCTTTTCCCGCTGCCGGGCCCGGGTCCCTTGCTCCTGCGGCATCGTGCTTCTCTCCGTTTGACATACCGAAAGTATGCGAATAGCGTTGTTCGCGTACCAATGGTATGCGAAAGGAACTGTCATGGAGCTGACCAGCTTCTATCCCGTGATCGCCACCGCGCGGCTCCAGGAATCCCACGACTTCTACACGCGACTGCTGGGCTTCGAGACGACGTTCGAGGCCGACTGGTACGTCAGCCTGCGGCGGCCCGGCCCCGTCCCGTACGAGCTCGCGCTCCTCGACCCCACCCACCCGACGGTGCCCGCCGGCTACGGCAGGCCCGTGCAGGGGCTGCTCCTCAACTTCGAGGTGGCGGACGTGGACGCGGAGTGGCGCCGGCTCGTCGACGGTGAGGGGCTGACCCCCGTACTCACCCTACGCAGCGAGGACTTCGGGCAGCGGCACTTCATCGTGGCCGACCCCAACGGCGTACTGATCGACATGATCACGCCGATCGAGCCGACCCAGGAGTTCGCCGAGCAGTACGTCGGCCTCGCGATGGCGCGGTCCTGACGCACGGCGACGGCGGTACGCCGCGAAGGCCCCGACCGGGACACAGATCCGGCCGGGGCCTCACTTGCGCGACTCGCGCGTAGCGGCGACGCGTAACCGCTTCGCGTATCAGTTCTGCGGGGGGCGGTCGTCGCCCGGCGTTGACCGGTCCCGGGAGCCCAGCTGCTCGTTCAGCTTCTGCTGGGCCGTGTCGACGTGGCCCTTGTACTTGTTGCCGGTCTTCCTGTCGACGGCGTCACCTGCCTTGTCGACGCCCTTTCGCACGGTGTCCTCGTGGCCCTTGACCAGGCCCTTGAGCTTGTCGAGCATCGACATGGCTCGTCCTCCCTAGTGGGGTTGGTCCTCTCCCAGCATCGGGGCGCGCCCCTCGTCCCGCATCCGGGCGCCGACAAATCGTGAGGAAGGGCTGCTGAGCGGCGCATTTCGATGCGATCTCCTGGCAAAGACTGGACCCCGAGGCTGCGCTACGGCGCCGGGAGTCGCACTCTTGACCGTATGAGTGACGCACCGATCGTCGTACACCGGCCGTCCGGGACGGGCGGCCGGCGGGTCACCGTCCGCGGCCGGATCATGGGACTCGCGCACAACGACGACCATCTGATCGAATTCCTGCGGCTCGCCGGGCTGCCCGACGCGTGGGAACTGCTCGACGACCCCGTCTGGGTCGAGTGGCAGGGCGGACTGCCGCACGAGTACGGCGGCGGCGCCGGGTGACCGGCCCTGGCGCCGGCCCCGCTCCTGGTTACGGCCCCAGCCTCGGCCCCGGCCCGGCCCCGGAAGCGGTCAGGTCGGCTGCCGCTGCTCCGCCACGATCGGCGTCAGCTGCGTGAGGGTGTCGATCCGCCAGTCCGCCGCCGCGACGACGTCCGGATCGTCCGCCGCCAGATAGCCCCAGTGGCCACGCCGCAGATGCGCCGCCCGCAGCCCGGCCCGCTGGGCGGGGAACAGGTCGTGCATGGGGTGGTCGCCGACGTACAGAATCCGTTCCGGCACGGTGTCCGCCGCCTCCACGACCCGCGCGAAGAACTCCCCGGACGGCTTGGCGACCCCCCACTCGCCGGACGTGACGACCAGATCGGCGGGCAGATCGAGGCCCCGCAGCAGCTCACCGGCCTTGACGCTCTGATTGCCCGCGATGATGACGCGTACGCCGAGCTCGTGCAGACCGGCAAGGGCGGGCCGTACGTCGGGATAGAGGTCCGACTCGTCCAGATGCTCGCCCCGGCCCGCCGCCTCTCTGGCCCGGTACGCCTCCGCGACGTCTATGCCGGGCTTGATGAGGCGCAGCGCGTCGGCGTTGTCCCTGCTCTGGGTGGTGACGGCGCCGACCAGCGCGGAGATGGTGTGGCGGGGGATGCCGAGCCAGTCGGCCCAGGAGGCCCAGTAGCGGTCGTCGCGGACGAGAGTCTCGCCGACGTCGAACACGATGGTTTCGATCACCGGGGTAAGCCTAGGGGCTGCGGGGGGCCGGATGGTGGCGGTGCGCGGCCGTGGAGGGCGACACGCTCTGCCGATTGTCAGTGGCGGGCCGTAGCCTAATGGCATGTCAGCTTCCTCCGATGCCAGCGTCCCCGTCCGTCCCGCCGCCGTCGTCAACGCGGAGATCCGTGCCCTGTGGGCGCGCGCGGGCCGGGCGCTGTCCCCCGCAGAGCAGCAGGAGTATCAGCGGCTGCTGGTCGAGTGGGCCGCGGCGGTCAGGGCGGATGTGGTGGAGGCGGCTTAGGCCGATCGGGGCCGGGACGGGGAAAATGGAAATGATCTTGGTCCGGATGGCGTAGTGTTGCATTCAACGGCGCGGGGTGGAGCAGCTCGGTAGCTCGCTGGGCTCATAACCCAGAGGTCGCAGGTTCAAATCCTGTCCCCGCTACTCGCAGAGAACGAAGGCCCGGATCCACTGGATCCGGGCCTTCGTCGTGCGCGGATATCGCCTGAGGCATCGGCGTCGACATCGGCCTTGACCTTTACGCAACGTCAAGATTTAGCGTTCCGGTCATGGAGTGGTCGATCCAGGACATCGCGAAGAAGGCCGGCACGACGAGCCGCACGCTCAGGCACTACGGCGAGCTGGGACTGCTGGACCCCAGCCGCGTCGGCGGCAACGGTTACCGCTACTACGACCAGGACGCCCTCGTCCGGTTGCAGCGGATCCTGCTGCTGCGTGAGCTGGGGCTCGGCCTGCCCGCGATCGCCGGGATCCTCGACGGCCAACAGGACACGGCCGCCGCTCTGCGCACCCACCTCGCGCTGCTCGAACAGGAACGCGAGCGTGTGGGACGCCTGATCGCGTCGGTGCGGACCACTCTCCACAAGACCGAGACGGGAGAAGAGCTGATGGCCGAGGAGATTCTCGACGGCTTCGATCACACGAAGTACGAGGAGGAGGTGACCGGGCGGTGGGGCCGGGAGGCGTACGAGAAGGGGGACCGCTGGTGGCGGGCGCTGAGCGAGAGCGAGCGCCGGGAGTTCATGGACCGGCACGAGACCATCGCCCGCGACTGGGGGCAGGCCGCGAAGGACGGTCTGGCCGCCGACAGCGCGCAGGCGCAGGCCATCGCGGCCCGGCACTGCGACTGGCTGTCGACCACGTCGGCCGTCACCAGGTCGTACGTCATCGGCGTCAGCGCGATGTATGTGACCGACCCGCGCTACGGTCGTAACTACGACAAGTACGAGCAGGGCGCCGCCGTCCTCGTACGGGACGCGATGACGGTGTACGCCGAGCGTCACCTCGCCGACTGACAGGGCCCGGGCCCGCGTGCCGGTCACCGCACAGGCCGTCCGATAGCCCACTCGGTCGACGGCGGGTAGCCGCCGGGCGCGTAAGGGGCCAGCCTGGGAAGGGCGCGGCACCGTCCGCAACCGTCGACGGACCGGGCAGGAGACCACTGGTGGGGCACCTGAGAGACAGCGGAGACGACGGGACGGCGGGTGGCGGCGGACGCGACGGCCGCCGCCCCGGTGGGCAGGCCGACCGCCGTCCCGGTCTGCCCACCAGGCTCCGCGCCCTCGGGAACAGTGCCCGTCGCGGCATCCGGCGCGGCGTCGACCGGGGATTCCGGCGCGCCGACGCCGAATCCCGCGTGAACCGCCGGCCGGGTTCCCGCCCGCCGGTCCCCGACCCGCCGCCCTTCGACCCGGACGACCCCACCTGGGACGGCCTGCCGACCGCCACCGGCAGGCACCCGCTGGGCTTCGGCCCCGAGGATCCGCGTCCGGCCGGTCGCAGGCGCGGCCGGCACGCCGGGCGGCGGGCGCATCCCTTCGTGGAGATCCTGCCCTTCCTGATCATCGTGGGCGCGATCATCCTGGACCAGGCGACCCCGACCGCGATCACCGCTTCCCCGCTCTACGCGGCGGCGCCGCTGGTCGCCGCCCCGTTCTTCTCGTTCGCACGCACCGTTGTCGTCGGTGTCCTGTCCACCGCCACCGTCGTCGTACTGCACTTCGTCAACGACACGGTGACCGGGGTCGAGACCGTCACCGAATCACTGACCGTCTTCACGGTCTCCGTCCTCGCGCTGGCCATCAACGGTGTCGTACGGCGCAGCGGTGAGCGCCTGGCATCGGCGCGGGTCATCGCCGAGGCCGCCCAGCGCGCCGTCCTGCCCACACCCGCCCCCCGGATCGGCGGGCTGCACATCGCCGCGCGCTACGAGGCGGCGGAGGAGGGCGCCTTCATCGGCGGTGACCTGTTCGCCGTCCAGGACACGGAGTACGGGGTACGGCTGGTGGTCGGCGACGTACGCGGCAAGGGCATGGGCGCCGTCGAGACCGTGGCCGTCATCATCGGCGCCTTCCGGGAGGCCGCCGAGCAGGAGTCGTCGCTCGAAGGGGTCGCGCGGCGGCTGGAGCGGGCGCTGACCCGCGAAGGCACGCGGCGCACGGGGATCGACCTGTTCGAGGGCTTCACCACCGCCGTACTGGCGGAGATCCCGCACGCCGACGGCATGGTGCGCGTGGTCAACCGGGGGCACCCGGAGCCGCTGCTGCTCGCGGCGGACGGGGCGCTGACCGCGCTGATCCCCGCCGAACCGGCGCTGCCGCTCGGGATGGGCGATCTGGGGGCCTGGCCGGACCGCGCGGACGAGGTCCCCTACCTGTCCGGCGCGACGCTGCTCCTCTACACGGACGGGCTCACCGAGGCGCGCAACAGGGCGGGCGTCTTCTACAACCCGCGCGAACGGCTCGCGGGGCGGATCTTCCCGGGCCCCGACGAACTGCTCGACGCGATCGTCGGGGACGTACGGCTGCACACCGGCGGCGGCAGTACGGACGACATGGCGCTGCTGGCCGTCAGCCGGCCCACCGAGCGGCAGCCGGAGCGGCGCCGGACGATGCCTGTCGTGCCGTGACGGGCGTGTCTCCGGTACCCGCCATCTCGCCCGGCACGCTGCGTAGTTGAGACGCATCACTCCGCATAACATTTGACGCACCGTCAGTTCGAGTGTGTGATCGCACACGGCTCACGGGCCGATCAACTCGCCCGATTCCACCCGCTTGTGTCCCGGTTGGTCCGGCCCGCTCGTGCTAACGATCACCCGGAACAGCTTGGAATAAGCCCCGGTCGTCTATTAACGTTCGATAACGCAGCGCGGTTGTCCCAGCCGTCGAAAGAGACGGCACCGTGCGCACGCGCCGAATTCCGCAAGGAAACCGGGGAACCACCAATTGGGGTGAATCGGGCGCCTGTTGCTGCCTCGTGCGGCAAGAAGCGCTCGTAGGAGACCTTCCTGCTCCGAACCCGTCAGCTAACCCGGTAGGCGAGAAGGAAGGAAAGGAGAGCGCCCCAGTGGCGTCCAACAGGCCTGCCCCCGAAGCCTCAGCCCCGGTCCATTTCGGACCCGGCAGCCGGTTCGCGGGCATCGATCGCACCGACAACGAGGCGAGCAGGGACTGGGAGGAGTGGAATCCCACCGCGGAGTCCGTCCGTCCCGTACGCGGCAAGCACCGTGTCGCCAAGCAGCGCAACGCTCTCGCCCGTAGCTCCACCGTCCTCGGAGTAGGAGTCATCGCCGCGGTCGGCGCGGGCGGCATCGCCTCCGCGCAGGACAAGCCCGCGGTCTCGATATCACTTCCCGACGCGATCTCGGACAACCTTCCCGACGCCAAGTCCCTTCCCGGCGTCGGGTCTTTCATGTCCGACGGCGACAAGAAGAGCGACGAGACGCCCTCCCCGCTCACCACCGCGGGCCTCACCGCCGCGGACGCCCAGCAGGGCACCACCGACTCCGGCGAGGCGCTGCGCGCCCGCATCCTCCAGCAGGCCGAGCAGCAGCAGGCCGAGGCCGACGCCGCGCAGAAGGCGAGCGCCGAGAAGGCCGCCGCCGAGAACGCCGCGGCCGCCGCCAAGAAGCAGCAGACCGAGGCGGAGGAGAAGGCCGCCGAGGAGAAGCGCAAGGCCAGGGAAGCGGCCGAGGCCAAGGCCGAGAAGGAGCGCCTGGAGAAGCTGGCCGCCAGCTTCTCGCTCCCCACCTCCTCGTACACGCTCACCTCCACCTACGGCCAGACCGGCTCCATGTGGTCCTCCGGCCAGCACACCGGCCTGGACTTCGCCGCCCCCACGGGCACGCCCACCAAGGCCGTCCACAGCGGGACCGTCAAGTCGGCCGGCTGGTCGGGGTCGTACGGCTACCGCGTGGTGCTGGAGCTCGAAGACGGTACGGAGATCTGGTACGCCCATCTGTCCTCGATGACCGTCGGCGCCGGCCAGAAGGTCACCACCGGCGAGACCGTCGGACGCGTGGGAGCCACCGGCAACGTCACAGGTCCGCACCTGCACCTTGAGGTGCACACCGCGGGCGGCAGCGGGATCGACCCGCTGAGCTGGCTGCGCAGCAAGGGCCTCACGCCCTAACTGGGCCCTGTCCGGCGGATCTACGTGGGCCCTGAGCGCCTGGCACGGCACCCCGCCGCGATGGCAGCGTTCTCGAAGGCGTGCAAGTACGTCCAGTACGAGCACGATCCTCCGCCTTGCGATGCACCGCACCAGACGCCCCGGGCCACCCACGAAGATCCGCTGGACAGGACCTAGTTCTTGTACGGGTTGTAGCCGCCGTAGTCGATGTACGGCGGCGGCGTCCACACCCGCCCCGTCGCCCGCGCCGCGTACGCCAGCGCGGGCGACGCCATGTCCCGGCGCTGCCACAGGTGGTGCAGCAACTCCTGCTCGCGCTCGGCGAAGTCCGGGCCCGCCGCGCCGCGCGCCGCGCGGTGGCGCAGGAACGCCAGGGCGGTCGCGAACGCCTGGTACTCGCCGACCGTACGGGCCGCCGCAGGGCCGTAACCGCGCCCCGCCACCTCGCGCGCCATCGAGCGCGCCCGCATCGAGGACAGCGCGAGCGGCTCGGTCTCGGCGAGCCAGCCCGCCGCCGCGTAGGCGGGCAACTCGGCTGAGACCGTGCGCAGTTCACGCTGCCGGCTCCAGATCGCCAGCCAGGTGAGCAGGGCGAAGGCGGGGACCATGAAGGCCGCGTACACCGCGTAGAAGCCGTACGGGCCGAACAGCGATGTGGAGCCGTTCCACAGCGCGTGCACACCCATGGCCAGCAGGAGCCCGAGCACCGGCAGCAGCCATCGGCGCACGCGTTGGCGGCGGGAGGCGAGGGCGGCCATGCCGAAGCCGATGCCCGTCAGGACCGTGAAGAGCGGATGCGCGAACGGCGACATCACGACCCGTACGAAGAAGGTCGCCGCGGTCACGGACGCGAGGCCCGAATTGCCGATCTGCTGGTCCTCGCCGAAGGCGTTGCCGAGATACAGGATGTTCTCGGTGAAGGCGAAGCCGGTCGCGGTGAAGCCGGCGACGACCACCCCGTCGACGAGACCGGTGAAGGACCGCCGCCGGAAGAGGAAGATCAGCAGGATCGCGACGGCTTTCGCGCTCTCCTCGACGATCGGCGCGACCACCGTGGCGCCCAGGGACTCCGCGCCCGTGGGGTCCGCGGTGGCGGTGGCTATCCACTGCGTCGCGAAGGAGTTCGCCGTGATCGCCACGAGGGCGGCGGCGAAGGCACCCCAGGCGAAGGCGAAGATCAGATTCCGCCAGGGTCCCGGCTCGACCCGGTCCAGCCAGCGGAAGGCCGTGATCAGCAGCGGCACGGGCAGGGTGGCCAGGCCGAGACCGACCAGGAAGCCGCGCGTGCCGGTCTGTTCCCGTACGAGGGAGAGGATCAGCAGCCCGCAGATGGCGAGCAGGATGATCACCCCGCCCGCGCGCACGGCCGGGTGCCGCCAGAACGAGCGCTGCGGCCGGTAGCGCCAGCGGGCCCGCTCCGGCACGGCGGCCCACATGTCACCGAGCTGCTGCTGCCGCTCGAACGCGGGGATCGCCGGGTGGGCGGCCGGGTGCGGGGGCTCGCGCG
>NZ_MDCR01000026.1 GCF_001723055.1 Streptomyces niveus | reverse complement strand
GTCGGGTACGGGCCGGTGCCGGTCGCCGGGGGCGCGGACGGCGCCGTACGGACGTCCTCCCCGCCCCCACCGCCGCCGTCGCCGGAACCGCACCCGCCGGCCAGGAGACCGAGCGTGAGCACCGTCGCGGCCACGGCGCTGATCCGTGTACGGGGGGAGGTCATCCGAACCGCCTGATCTGCTGGGGCTTCCCGGCGTAGTAGGGCTCGTCGAGGTTGCTGATCTTGACCACGTCGCCGGTCTTCGGCGCGTGGATGAACTGCCCCTGGCCGATGTAGATGCCGATGTGGTCGTAGCTGGAGCCCAGTTGGAACCCGACCACGTCGCCGGGCCTGATGTCCTCGCGGGACACCGGCTCGCCGACGGTGACCTGCACCTGGCTCACCCGGGGGAGCAGGGTCGCGCCGCCGCTGGCGTGGTAGACCGCGTTCTGCACGAGGCTGGAGCAGTCGAATCCCACCGTGTTCGCGCCCTGGGCGAAGCCGCGTCCGGGGCCTTCGGGCCCGCCGCCTCCCCATGAGTACGGGGTGCCCAGCCACTTCTTGGCGCCGGCCACCACCCGGCCGCCGAACGAGTCGTCGTCCACGGCCGTTTCGTCGCCGCCGCCACCGCCGCTGTTGCCGGTGAACTTCGACATCAGCGAGATGATCTTGGTGACGTACCCCTGGGTCTCCGGGATGCTGGGCACGCCGCCGGACTGCTGGACCGCTCCGGGACCCGCGTTGTAGCCGGCGAGCATCAGCCGGGTGAGGTCACCCTCGATGCCCATGTCCCTGATGGTGTCGGCGAGATAGCAGTCGTAGCGGGCCTGGGTCATGATCGCGTCGCCCGGGGTGAACGGGTCGGCCACACCGTCCGGTTCGGCGCTGCCGTCCTTGCCGGCCGCGTCCACGCCCCACGTCGCCCAGGTGCCGGGGATGAACTGGCTCAGCCCCTGGGCGTTGGCGTGGCTGACCGCGGTGGGGTCCCAGCCCGACTCCGCCTCGATCTGCGCGGCGACGAGCGGCGCGCTGACCTCCGGGCAGAGGCCGCCGGCCTGCTCGATCCATGTCACGTACTCGGGCGGGATCTGGCCGGGGCTCAACTCGGTGACCAGTCCGACCGGTTCGACGACGTCCTCCTCCGGCTCGGCGGCGCCCAGCACCGACAGGCCGACCAGTGAGGTGACCAGTCCGAGGACGGCGAACCCGGTGACGAGCGCGCCCGATTTCACCTGAAGTCCGACATGCGTGAATGAATCCTTAACTTACTTAAGTGAAAGAAGAGTTGTTTGTTGCGTGTTATCAACTTGTGTGTATTATTCGGCCCGTTGCGTCGATGGTCGAAGGAGATGCCTTGACAGGGGATGTGCCGGTCGTCAACCCCTGGTTGTCGCCGCAGTCGGGCCCTCCGGGGGGCACCAACGGGAAACCCGGACGATCGGTTCAAGGAATGCCCACCGGACTTTCCGGACCACCGGCTCCCCAGGGCGCCGGAGTGCCCCCGCCCGAGCACGGACTGCCCGTCGCCCGGCCGCAGTTGGGCACCGAACAGTCCTGGTGGTGGCTCGGTGTGCACGGCGGCGCCGGTGTCAGCTCGCTGGAGCGGGCCGTGCCCGGAGGCCGGGACGCCGAGCGCGCCTGGCCGTCGGGCCCGGGGAACCAGCCGGTCGTCCTGGTCGCCCGCGCCACCGCGCACGGTCTCGCGGCGGCCCAGAACGCCGCCCGGCAGTGGGGCTCGAAGACGGTCACCGGCGTCGACCTGCTCGGCCTGGTCGTCGTCGCCGACGCACCCGGCCGGCGCCCCCGCGTCCTGCGGGACACGGTGCGACTCGTCTCGGGCGCCGTGCCCCGGCTGTGGGAGATCCCGTGGGTGGAGCAATGGCGGCTCGGCGAGCCGCACATCCCCAAGGAGTGCGTACCCCTGGCCCGCGACCTGACCCGGCTCACCCAACTCACTTAGAGGGGAACGGAGTTGTCCACTCTGCTGGCGTCTGTTCTTGACGCCTCGACGCAACTGACCCACACGCTCGCCGCCCCGGTGCCGCCTTCCGGCGTGCCCGACGTCGGCGGGGGCGAGGCGCCGCCCGGCGCCGAGGACCTGCTGAAGATCCTCAGGTGGGTCGCGTGGACCGTGACCATCCTGTGCGTCGCCGGCATCTTCGGCGTCGCCGCCCGGATGGCGGTCGACCACTCCCGCGGCGGCGGCCGTGACCACGCCAGGGGCCTCGGCTTCGTCCTCGGCGCCTGTCTGCTCCTCGGCTCCGCCTCCGGCATCGTCGGCGCCTTCGTCTAGACCGGCCCGGCATCCCCGTACCGCACCCCGTACCGCTCACTCCGTACCGCCCACCCATGAGGAGGGAGAGGAAACCATGCCAGACCCCGGCACCCCCACCGCGGCCGACGAGCCGCGAAGTCCGTGGCTGCGCACCGGCTTCGTCCTCGCCGCCGCTTTCGTCGGCTTCGTGGCCGTCATCGCGGGCGCGGTCGTCTTCACCTCGGACGCCTCGGGCCAGGACGACGGCTCCGCCGCGTCCCGGCCCCCCGTCGACCGGGCCGCCGCCGACCCGTCGTCCCCGCCCGGCGGTGACGGCGCCTGCGCCGAACTGGCCGACACCCGCCAGGACATACCCGCCGCCGCCCCCAAGGGCGTGACCTGGGCGCTGTTCGGCGCGGTCGCCGTGCCCGCGTCCAAGGAAGCGGGTCCCGCCGTGACCGGCGACGACGTCGCGCGCTGCTACGCACGTACGCCCGTCGGCGCCCTGCTCGCCACCAGCCAGATCAGCGTGCGCTATCTGGCCGCCGACGACTGGCGGAAGGTGACCGAACTCCAGACCGTCGGAGCGGGCCGCGACGCGTACATCACCGGCCGGACCAAGGCGGAGAAGGAAGCGTCCACCGACCGGGACGGCGGCGCCCACGGGCAGATCGCCGGATTCAGGTTCGTCACCTACGACAGGAGCACCGCGGTCATCGAGACGGTCTGGCGGTTCCCGGACGGCCGGATGCAGTCCGCGATCACGACGGTGCTCTGGCGGGACGGCGACTGGCGGCTGGAGTACCCGGCCGCGCCCGCCGCCCCCACCCCCGTCGGTTCACTGGCCGGCTACACCACCTGGGGAGGCGTCTGATGGCGGGCTGCGACTTCGGCTGGGTGACCCCCTCGGTCGGCGGCTACTGCGTGGGCAGCGGTACGGGGACGGCCCCCGACAATCTGGGTGACAGCGCGTTCGACGACATCGCCGAGAGCGCCGCGCAGGCCGCCGGCATCACCGTGAAGGCCCTGGGCAGCGCCTGGATGAACCTGGGCGGACCCGATCTGGCCGACGAGAGCGGACCGGTGGCCTTCCTCCAGGGCTCCACCCTGTGGATCACCTCCTTCACCGCCGTGCTCTGTCTGCTGATCGCGGCCGGCCAACTCGCCTGGCGGCGGCGCGGCGAGCCCGCCCGGCAGGCGCTCCAGGGACTGCTCAACCTGGTGACCGTCTCCTCGGTCGGCGTCGCCACCGTCTCTCTGCTGACCTCGGCGGGCGACAAGTTCAGTATCTGGATCATCGACAGGTCCACCGGCTGCCGGCAGATCAGCGCCACCGGTGAACCGGTCGCGCAGTGCGTGGCCGAGTTCGAGAAGCGCACCTCGGCGATGCTGGCCCTCGGCGGCTCGGAATCCTCGTTCCTCGTCCTGATCATGGCCGTGCTGGTCATCGTCGGCACCATCGCGCAGATCGCCCTGATGATCGTGCGCATCGCGATGCTGGTCATCCTCACCGGCACGCTGCCGCTGTCGGCGGCGGCCAGTTCGACCGCCGCCGGGCGGCTCTGGTTCCGCAGGTCCGTGGGCTGGCTGCTCGCCTTCGTGCTGTACAAACCGGCGGCCGCCGTCGTGTACGCCGCCGCGTTCTCGATCAGCGGCAGGCAGCAGGACAACGAGGTCGTCTCCATGGTCTCCGGAGTCGTACTGATCGTGCTGGCCTGCTTCACGCTCCCCGCGCTGATGCGGTTCGCCGCCCCCGTCGTCCAGGCGGCGGTCTCGGGCACGACCCGATCGTCCGGTGGATCCGCCGGGGCCAGCTCGCCCGCCGGCGGTGGTACCGGCGCGCTGCCCGTACCGCACCTGCGCAGTCTGGCCACCGGCCGTTCGGTGGCGGGAGCCGCGGTGAACCCCGATGCCACCGGCGCCCGTTCGGGCCGTCCGACGCTCGCACGCGGCGTCGAGGGCGCCCGCGCGACACCCGACGGCGAGCGCGTCCACGCCTCACTCGTCCGGCCGGAGGCGGCCGACGCGCGGGCCGACGCCGACGAGACACGGTCCGCGGACCGGCGGAAGACACCGTCCCTGGTGCCCGTCCCGGACCTGCGGAATTCCGACCACCAGCAGGAGAACCCGCGTGACCACTGAAGAGATCACCACCCGCACCTACGGCAACTTCCGCAAACCGCGCACCGCCGGGCTGCGCGGGCTGTCCCTGGGCACCACGCTGCTGCTGCTCCTCGGGCTGATCGCCGTGGTCCTGGCCTCGCTGGCGTCCCTCTGGGCCGCCGTGGGTCTGGCGGTCTCGCTGGCGATGGTCACCGCCGCGCTGGGCCTGCGGGACCGGCACGACCGTACGGCGATGCAGCGAGGCGGGGTCCGGCTGGCCTGGTGGCGTACGACCTCCTCCGGCGGCCATCTCTACCGGTCGGGTCCCCTCGGCCGGTCCGGCTACGGCACCTGCCAACTGCCGGGCCTGGCAGCCGCGTCGACGCTGACGGAGGCCCAGGACGGCTACGGCCGGCCGTTCGCCGTGATCACGATTCCCTCGACCGGCCACCACACCGTGGTCATCTCCTGCGACGCGGACGGGGCGGCCCTCGTCGACGAACGGCAGGTCGACACCTGGGTGGCCCACTGGGGCCAGTGGCTGTCCGCGCTGGGCGCCGAGCCGGACCTCGTCGCCGCGAGCGTCACCGTGGAGACCGCCCCCGACTCCGGTGTACGGCTCCAGCAGGAGATCGCCGCCAACTCCGTCGCCGACGCCCCGGCCCTGGCCACGGAGATGCTGCACGAGGTGCTGGCCGCGTACCCCGCCGGCTCGGCGCGGATCGCGACCCGGATCGCGCTGACGTACGCGGGCGCCGCCCGGCCGGGTGTCCCGCGCCGCAGCGCCGAGGACATGGCACTGCACATCGGCACCCGGCTGCCGGGGCTGACCGGCGGACTCTCCCTGACCAGCGCCGGTACGGCCGTACCGATGACCGCGACCGAGCTGGCCGAGGCGGTGCGCGTCGCGTACGACCCGACGGTGGCGACCCTGGTCGAGGAGGCGCAGGCCACCGGCGGCACCGGGCTCACCTGGCGGGAGGCGGGCCCCATGGCCGCCCAGGAGGCGTGGGACCACTACCGGCACGACGGCGCGTTCAGCGTGACGTGGGCCATGACGGAGGCCCCGCAGGGTGAGGTGTTCTCCAACGTCCTGACCGGTCTCGTGCAGCCCAGCCGCGACATCGCCCGCAAGCGGGTCACGCTGCTGTATCGCCCGCACACCCGCGCCGAGGGCGCCCGCGTCGTCCAACAGGACTACAAGAACGCGCTGTTCAGCGCCCAGCAGTCGCAGATCGGCAAGGCGCGCGAGGACGCGGAGGTGATCGCGGCGCGCCGGACCACCGAGGAACAGGCCCAGGGCCACGGGGTGATCCGCTTCGGCATGCTGATCACGGCGACCGTCAACTCCGCCGAGGAACTGCCGATGGCCGCGGCGGCCGTCGACAACCTGGCCCCCGCCGCCCGTATCGGCGTACGGCCCGTCTACGGCTCGCAGGCGGCGGCGTTCGCGGCGGCGCTGCCGCTGGGCCTGGTGCTGCCGCTGCACACCGCCGTGCCACAGGCCGTACGCGACGCGATGTAAGCGCCTCCGGAGACGCGACGGCACGGACGGACAACGAGGAGGACCCCGATGGCACGCCAGACCAAGCAGTCCCGACAGCCGCGACGCCCCACCCCGCGCGGCTGGCCCGGCCCCGGCGGCGGCATGGTGGGCTACGTCGACCCGGCGCCCGAGTGGCGCGGCACCTCGGTACAGGTCTGCGGACTCTGGCCGTTCGGCGCGGGCGCCGGGACCCCGATGGTCGGGGTGCCGCTCGGCCGTGACCTGGACTCCGGCGCCACCGTGTGCTGCGACCCCATCTCCTGGTTCAGCCGCACCGGGCTGCTCGCCAACCCGTCGATGTTCGTCCTCGGCCGTCCCGGCCTCGGCAAGTCGACGATCGTACGGCGCATGGCACTGGGCCTCTCCGGCTACGGTGTCCACCCGATGATCTTCGGTGACCTCAAGCCGGACTACGTGGACCTGATCAGGGCCATCGGCGGCCAGGTCATCAGCCTGGGACGCGGTCGCGGCAATCTCAACGTGCTGGACCCCGGCGAGTCGGGCCGGGCCGCCGCCCGGCTCACCGGCGAGGCCCGCCGGCGGCTCCTCGCCGACATCCACGGCCGCCGGCTGCACATGGTGTCGGCGCTGGTGACGATCCTGCGCTCGGCGCCGCCGACGGACCGTGAGGAGACGATCCTCTCGACCGCGCTGAACGTCCTGGACGACCGGTTCGACGCGACCTCCGGCCGGGTGCCGGTGCTCGCCGATGTCGTCCAGGTCATCAAGGACGCCCCGGAGGCCGTACGGTCGGTCGCCCTGGACCGGGGTGACATCACCCGCTACCGGGACATCACCGAGAACCTGGAGGCGTCGCTGACCGCCCTTCTCGGCGACGGCCGGCTCGGCGGGACCTTCGCCAAGCCGACGACGGAGCCGATGAAGCTGGACCGCCCGGTCTGCTTCGACATCAGCGGTATCGACGACAGCGAGGCGCTGCTCCAGGCGGCGGCGCTGCTGTCCTGCTGGTCGTACGGCTTCGGCGCGGTCTCCGCGGCGCACGCGCTCGCGGACGCGGGTCTTGAGCCGCAGCGCAACTACTTCCTCGTCATGGACGAGTTGTGGCGTGTGCTCCAGGCAGGCCGCGGTCTGGTCGACCGTGTCAACGCCCTCACCCGGCTCGACCGCCAGCGCGGTGTGGGCCTGGCGATGATCACGCACAGCATCGACGACCTGCTGGCCCTGCCGACGGAGGAGGACCGCACCAAGGCCAAGGGCTTCGTGGAACGGGCCGGCATGGTGGTCTGCGCGGGCCTGCCGCCCGCCGAACTGCCGCAGCTCGGCCAGATCGTGGAGCTGACGGAGGCGGAGAAGCGGCTGCTGGTCGACTGGTCGACGCCGCCCGCCTGGGACGCCGCCAACGGCCGCAGGGCGGAGCCGCCCGGTCTCGGCAACTTCCTGATCAAGGTGGGCAACCGGCCCGGGATCCCGCTGCACGTGGACCTGACGGCGGCGGAGCTGGGCGTCAACAACACGAACAAGAGGTGGAACAAGTAGCGCCGCGTGGTCGGCCGTTGGAGGGTTGCGCCCTGCTCACGACGCCTGGTCGGTGAGCAGGTGCGGCTGGTTCTTCAGCTGTCTGCGCGAACTGATGCCGAGCTTGCGGAAGATGTTGCGCAGATGGGCCTCGACGGTGCGCGGGCTCAGGAAGAGCCGGGCAGCGACCTCGTTGGACGTGGCGCCGGTGGCGACCAGCCGCGCGATGTGCACTTCCTGCATGGTGAGCTGGTCGTACGCGTGACCTGACGGGCTGCCGGTCTTCTCGCCGGTGGCGCGCAGTTCGTCGGCGGCCCGCCCCGCGAACGCCTCAAGTCCCGCCCCCGCGAGGAGCTGGTGCGCGGTGCGCAGATGCTCGCGGGAGTCCTTCCGGCGGCCCTCGCGCCGCAGCCACTCCCCGTACAGGAGATGGGCGCGTGCGTGGTACGGGAGCAACGGGGTGTCCCGGAGGTGTTCCAGGGCCTCGCGGTAGTGGTCCTCGACGCCGGTGACCAGCCCGCGCGCGTACGCGGCCAGCCCCAGGCCCAGCGGGGTGCCGGCGGCTTGGGCGCGCCGGGTCAGCGACTCCAGCGCGAGGGCGGCCTCGGCGGTGTTGCCGCAGCGGACGGCGGCTTCGACGAGTTCCGGCAGCACCATGCCGGGGCGGCCGAGCCCGTCGTACGCGGCGGCCAGCCGGGCGGCGGCCAGTGCGGCGCGGTAGTCGGCCAGTCCGTTGTTCAGTACGGCGGTCGCGTGGTGGAGGTCCGCGAGCTGCCCGGTGCCGTCCGGCGAGGCGGTCGCCGCGACCTTCTCGAAGAGTTCGGTCGCTTCCCGGCGGCGCCCGCGCATGGCGGCCAGATGCAGCCGGGGATAGCTCACCGGCTGCCCGCCGGTCGCGTCGGCCATCGCCTCCTCCTCGGCGATCGCCGCCATGGCACGGGCGAGGTCGCCGGTCAGCGCGGCGCGGGACGCCAGCTGGGCGAGGCCGAGCCGGAGCACGAGGGGGGATCCCGAGGCGCGGCCGGTCTTCATCAGCCAGTCGACGACGGTCCCGTGGGTGTCGCTGTCCCAGAGTTCGGCCGCCACGATGAGGGCGAGCGCCGGACGCCGGGTCCACATCGGGCTGTCGGTGCCGTGCAGGGCGCTGCGCAGGAGGGGGGCGGCGGCCTGGTGCCCGTGGGTGTTCAGCAGGCTCAGCGCGTCGAGGATGTCCGGGGGGCGTGCCGCGGCCGAGGCCGAGGTGGCGGCGGAGGCGGCGACGAGGACGGTGTCCAGCACATCGCCGGACCGGCCGACGAGCAGGCTCATCTCCAGGGCGTCGATGAAGCACTCGCGGGACCGCTCCGGGTCGAGTGACGCGAGCCGCTGCCCGGCGCGGACCATGAACATCGAGCCGTCGGCCTCGTTCTGCCGTACGAACGCGATCTGCCCGCGCAGCAGGTCTACCTGGGCGTGCTGGTGTTCGTCCAGCGGGGTGTTCTGGACGGTGCTGACCAGGGTCGCCGCCGTGTCGGGGGAGCCCGCGTCGAGGTGGGCCGCCACGGCGGCGAGGGTGCGTTCGATCCGTTTGCCGGGGGCCAGTGACAGCTCCGCGGCGCGTTCTATGAAGGCCGCCGCGGCGACCACGCCGCCGCGCGAGCGCGCGCGGGAGGCGGAACGTTCCAGCTCCGCCGCGACGTCCTCGCGGGGGCCGGTGCTGGCCCGCGCGCGGTGCCAGGCCTGGCGGTCCGGTGCCACGACGGGGTCGGTGACCTCGGCGAGTACGCGGTGTGCGGTACGGCGCTGAGCGGCGTCGGCGGCCAGATAGACCGCGGAGCGGGCCAGCGGGTGGCAGAAGCGGACACGGGTGGCGAACTCGGCGAGCCCGGTGGCGGTCACGGCCGCGCTGGTGGCCGCCAGGTCGATGGCCATACGGCGCGCGGCGGGCCACAACAGGTCGGGGTCGCCGGTCGGGTCGGCGCTCGCGATGGTCAGCAACAGCCGTGCGTCGGGCTGCAGTTCGGCAAGTCTCTCCTGGAAGCTCCGCTCGATCCGGGTGGGCGCCGACGAGGTGTCCGGCAGGGCGAAGCCGTCGGCCCTGGGCAGTTGGAGCAGCGCCAGCGGGTTTCCGCGCGCCTCGGCCATGATCCGCTCGCGGACCTGGTCGTCGAGGGCGCCCCGGATCTTCGCGGAGAGCAGCGCCCGCGCGTCGCTGTCACCGAGCCGGTCGATGTCCAGGCCGGGGAGTTCGTCCAGTTGGCTCGCCGCACCGGAGCGGCGGCTCGCGAACACCAGGGCGATCGGTTCGGCGCTGATCCTCCGGGCGATGAAGGTCAGCGCCTTCGACGAGGCCGCGTCCGCCCACTGGATGTCGTCGACCACGCACAGCAGCGGGCGCTCCCGCGCGGCGGCGGACAGCAGCTCCAGGGTGGCCAGGCCGACGTGGAAGAAGTCCGGCGGTCCGCCGGCCAGCCCGAACGCGACCCGCAGGACCTCCTGGTGCTGGGGCGCCAGATCGGCGAGTTGGCCGGGCGACGGCACGCACAGCGGCCGGCAGAGCTGGTGCAGAGCGGCGTACGGCAGTTCCGACTCGAACTGCGACCCGGACGCGTGCAGCACCCGGAACCCCGACGCGGCCTCCCCGGCGTGGTCCAGCAGCGCGCTCTTCCCGATGCCCGCCTCACCCCGCAGCACCAGCACACCGCCGCGGCTCTCGCGCGCGTCGGCGATCAACTCGTCGATGGCTCCGGTCTCCTCCCGCCTGCCGACGAGTGGACCGGGGGAGCGGGTCAACGGGCGCATACAGGTACGTTAGCCCGGTTTCCGGAAGTAATTCGTCCGGCCCTTTCTGTCATCGTCCACGGCATTCGGGGAGTTCGGGACCCCCGCGAGACGGACAACGTTCCCGAGGGGCGACCGGTTCAACGGGCCCGCGAAACGAGTGGAGAAGGCGGGCGCCCGGCGGCACGGTGCCGTGCCGCCGGGCGCCCTTCTGCCTAGGTCGACCTCTTGGATCCCCCGGATCCCGCGGACCGGTTCCGGTCGGCGGGGGGTACCTGCATGCTGCTCGTCCGGGCGAGCGGCGGGGCGTTCCGCCGGGCGTGCTCCTGCTGCCCCGGGGGCAGCATGCTCGTCAAGGGGTTCACGGACTGGCCGCCGTCCAGACGGGTCGTCCTGCGGCGCAGCGGCTGAGGGGGTTCGAAGTCCGAACCCGAGCCACCGCCGATCGGCGTCTCCGGGGTCGGGGACATCGAGTCCGGGCTCGCGTTCGCGTACGAGGCGATCTGGGTGTTGAGCGGGAGGCTCGTGTGGAAGGGCTCCGGCGCGGGCTCCGGCGTGGGCTCCGGCCAGGCGGCGACCGCGCGTCCCCCGGTCGAGGTGGTGAGCGCGAACGCTTCGAAGCCGCTCTGTGCGCCGGCGCTCAACGTCGGGTACTGGCCGACGGCGCCCGCGAATCCGCCGGTGGCGGTGAGCATCTTGTTCACCTCGCCCGAGTTCCAGGCGTCCACGCCGTCAAGCACTCCGCGTGTGACGGCGCCCGTGGCGGTGATGATCTTTCCGGTCTTGTCGTACCCGGCGGCCTGGAAGCCCTTTCCCACCGCCGCGACGAGCTCGGGTCCGACGGCCCCGAGGAATCGCAGCGTCGTATTGCTCTTGGGGTCCACCCATCCCTTCGCGTCGTTCCACTTCCGTACGAACCAGTTGCCGTTCCTGCTCCGGTCCGCCGTGAACGCCTCCCCGGTTTCCAGGTCGTAGAAGTTGACGGTGTCGACCGAGCCCCTTCTGGGGGGCGGCGTGGGAGGGAGGCTGACCTCCGGGCTGGAATGGAGGGTGGCTCGGGGGTGCCGGTGCCTGCCGTCGTAGGACCTGATGCCTCTGACACCGACGTAGGAATCGCTGCCTGAGCTTTGGTCGCCGGGCTCCATGGTGGCCTTCCTTTCACGGAACAGGAGTCTGCTTACGGGGGAGCACAACGGTGCTCGGCCCTTTTCGGTTCAGGCGATTCCGGCACGGCCGCAGGTGAACCGTCCTCTCTGCGCATACGTCGTGCGGGCGTAGTCGACCCCTGAGTTGAGAGGCTGCTCTATGCGTGTGAGATCACTCGCGTCATTTCAAAAGTTCCGATCACTTAAGAAATTCGGAAAATTCCGCCCAATTCTCCTCGCATTCCTGCTGGTTGTCGGTCTGTCGGTCGCGACCTCGGCCGCCACCCAGGGCTCCGACAACGACGACCGTGTTTCCAGCGCGTCGGCCAACGGCAGCGAACACACCGTCACGTTGAAGAACGAGACGGACAGCAAGATCTGGGTCGGCGCCGGGGTCAACGCCGACGGCTCGCCCGAGCTGACCGGACTGCCCACGCTGGACCCGGGCAAGTCCGCCACCGTCACCATCCCCGAGAACTCGGGCGCCGGGCACTGGCGCGGCAAGTTCTTCGCCCGCCAGGGCTGCGAGGGCGAGAGCGGCAGCACCTTCCACTGCGCCGTGGCCGACTGCGGACCGTTCGCCGACCGCTGCTCGACCGGTGAACAGCCCGCCAGCCTGGCCGAGTTCAACTTCGACCGGGCCGACGGGATGGCGCCCTGGTACAACGTCAGTTACGTCAACGCCGTTTCGGCGCCCATCACCATCGTCCCGGACGGCGTGCCGCCACCGGAGAACGGCGGCGAGTGCGCGGCCGTGGGCTGCCCCACGGATCTGCTCTCCGCCTGCCCGCCCGAGAATCTGACCAAGGACGCGGCGGGCAAGCCGATCGTCTGTGTCAACCCGAACCGCGACGCGAAGACCGCGTACAGCAACGCGCTGACCGAGAAGTGCCCCTCGGCGTACTCCTGGTCCAAGCACGACGCGGAGGCCGGCAACGAGGTCGTACGCCAGTGCCGCGAGTGCACCGGCATGACCGTCACCTTCCACGGCACCGGCGGCGGCGCCCCCGCGCCCGGCGGCGACCAGCCGGGCCAGAACAACGGCCCGCAGAACCCGGTCCCCCGGCCCGACAAGGCTCCCGTGGACGGAGCGGGCAAGGGTGTGGGACTGAACCCCGTCGACGGAGCCTCCGAGGCGCTGGCCGCCTCCGGCGCGAAGTGGTACCACAACTGGGCCTCCTCCAGCGCCGGCGTCACCACGCCGGAGGGCGTCGAGTTCGTCCCGTCGATCTGGGGCCCCAACTCGGTCACCGAGCAGGAGCTGGGCAACGCGGCCCGGGAGGGCAAGCAGCTCCTCGGCTTCAACGAGCCCGACCGCGCCGACCAGGCCAACATGTCCCCCGAGCAGGCACTGGACCTCTGGCCCCAACTGGAGAAGACCGGCCTGAGGCTGGGAGCACCGGCGGTCTCCGTGGACGCCGACAAGCCCGGCGGCTGGCTGGACAGGTTCATGCAGGGCGCCCAGGCGCGCGGTCTGCGCGTCGACTTCATCCCGCTGCACTGGTACGGCGGCGACTTCACCCCGGCGGCCACCGGCCAGTTCATCGACTACCTGGAGCGTGTCCACCAGCGTTACAACAAGCCGATCTGGGTGACCGAGTACGCCCTCATCGACTTCTCCCAGGGCACCCCCCGCTACCCGAACGAGTTCGCGCAGGCCGACTTCCTCAAGCGGTCGCAGCAGGCGATGAGCGATCTGGGCTACGTGGAACGCTCCGCGTGGTTCGCCCTCAACACGGAGACGAGCCCCACGGGCCTCTTCTACCGAGGCACCCCGAACGCCAGCGGCAACGCCTTCCGCGAAGTGAAGTGACCCGAGTCAACACCCCAGGGGGCGGGGGCCGGACGGCACAACCGTCCGGCCCCCGCCGGGCTCGTCGTACATCGCGCCGTTCGCGGCCACGGAGTTCCTGGGCCCGGCCGGAGAGACGCGCTGGTAGCCGTACCCGTCCCAGTACACGTGCTCGTTCGGTTGCGGCATGTTCCGCTCCTTCCGTCATGTGGCCCGCCACTACGGGTCGGAACGGAATCGGTTCACGAGGGCGGGTGGCCTGCCCGCCGGGGAGAGAACACCGTTGACTTATAAGGTGGGGCGCATGGTCACCTCACGGCAGGCAGCGCGCGAGCGGATGATGCGTGACATCGTCCGCGTGGGGCGCGAGCACCTGGCGACGGTGCTTCCCGCCGAACTGTCCCTGCGGGCCGTGGCCCGGGACATCGGGGTCGTACCGTCGGCGCTCTACCGGTACGTCCAGGACCGCGAGGCGCTCATCACCCTGCTGATCGTCGACGCGTACGACGAACTCGCCGACGAGGTCGACGCGGCCATCGCCGCGGCCTCAAGGCGCCCGCACCGTGAGCGGCTTGAGGCCGCGGTGCTCGCGGTGCGCGCCTGGGCCGTGCGTGAACCGTCCCGGTTCGCCATGCTCTACGGCACCCCCGTCCCCGGCTACACCGCCCCCGGCGACCGGACCGTGGGGCCCGGGATCCGGCTCGCCCTCGCGCTCGCCGGAGTCGTCGAGGACGCCTGGCGGGCGGGTGAGCTGCGCGCGGTCGAGGCGCCGGGCGATCCCGCCGTCCGGGCCGACATGGAGCGGCTGCGCGAGGCGTACGGGTTCGAGATGCCGGTGGGCAACGCGGCCCGGGTCTACGGGCTGTGGTCCGCCGTCATCGGCGCCGTCCTCTTCGACACCTTCGGCCACTACGCCGCCGACACGGTGACCGACCCCGAAGCCTTCCTCCGCGCCCACACCGCCGGCCTGGCCGACACCGTCGGCCTCTGACCGAACCGGGCGCCCCCATGCGCCTCTTGGTGCCTTTCATGCAATGACATGGATCACAAAAGTGCCCCGTGTGCGGAAAGCAACTGTCCCTTTACGTGGCAATTGCCCCGCCGGTGAAGACCATGTGCAGGACTCTTCACCTGTTTAACGTGCTTCCGACAACGGCGTTTTCGGACATACGATCACCGGCGAAACCCTGCGTGGGTGCTACCGCAGTGGTTCCTTCGACACGTTTTCGAACCCGCTTCCCGGACTCACGTGAGGACTCCATTGAAGATCCGACGCATACTTGCCACGGCCGTGGTCGCCGCCGTCACCACTCCGGCTCTGCTGCTCTCCGTCTCGCCCGCCCTCGCCGACGCCCAGCAGTCGGCCGCGTCGCAGGAGCGGCAGGCGGGCGACCGGGACAAGCCTTCCATCGAGGAACTCGAGAAGGCCGCCGAGCAGGCACAGAAGGCGTATGACGAGGCCGTCGCCGCCGAGAAGGCCGCGCGACTGGTCGTCGACGCGGCCTTGTCCGACGACGCGCCGCTCGCCGTCGCCGCGAGCGCCGCCAAGAAGGAGGCGGAAGCCGCCGCCACGGCCAAGGAGAACGCCGACACGGCGCTCGCCGACGCCAAGGCCGCGCTCGCCGCGCTGCCCGAGACGGCGTCCGACGAGGAGAAGGCGGCTGCCGAGAAGGCCGTGGCCGACGCCGAGGCCGTCGCGGTGGCCGCGGCGAGCGCCAAGACCGCCGCCGACGAGAAGGCCGCGGCGGCCGTCAAGGCCGCCGACGACGCCCGCGTCGCCGCCGTCCGGGAGTACGACAAGGTCCAGAAGGCGCTGGCTGCCGCCCTCAAGGCGAAGGAGGCCGCCGACAAGGCGCTCGCCGACGCCAAGGACGAGGAGCCGGAGGAGCCGAACGAGCCCGGCGACTGCGTCCCCGAGAACAAGCTCGACACCGTCGTCAAGGGCCTGCCGTCCAAGATCGTCGCGGGCTCGACGACCGACTTCTCGCTCCGCGTGACCAACGGTACGAAGAAGACGATGGACGAGGTCTACCCGTTCGTCTACTTCCACGCCACGGACAACGGCGGCTACAACGTCATCGACGACGCCTTCCACCTCCAGTGGTCGACCAGCGCGTCCCCGACGTGGAAGAACGTGAAGTACGGCACCGTCGGCCCCGTCAACTCCCTGAAGGGCGGGTCCCACGCCGATGTGAAGCTGCGCCTGAAGGTCGACGCCAAGGCCCCGGCCGGCCACGGCGTCGCCTTCGTCGCCGGTGAGTACATCAACGACGACGAGTCCTGCGGCGGCAACTTCCCCGAGGAGTACGCCTTCGACCTCCTCCCCGCGGGCAGCACCCCCGACGACGTCGACGACGCCGAGCCGGACAAGACCAAGCCGGGGACCCCTGACACCAAGCCCCAGGGCGGCACGTCCGACACGGCGTCGGACTCCGGCTCCCTCGCGGACACCGGCTCCTCTTCGCCCCTCCCGCAGCTCGCCGCGGCGGCCGGCGCCGCGCTGGTGCTCGGCGGAGCGGCGGTCTACACCGTCCGCCGCCGTCGGGCCGGCTCCATCTCCTGACGCGGCCTCACCAGGCTGAACGGTAAGAAAGGGCGCCCCCTTCCGGGGGGCGCCCTTTCGCGTTGGTCCGCCCCAATTGCAGAATCTGACTGATTGATTTCGTGATAGAGTTTACCGAATTCAACAGACGCCACAAAAAAAGGGGAATGGCGTGAATACCGAGAAGGTCACGGCTCGACGTCTCACCGCCGAGGAAGTTTCAGAACTGGGGCTCCAGGACGACATCTTCGTCTCGGCTGGGATGGATGGCCTTCCTCTCGACTGCTACGCCCCGGCTTTCCTCACGGAGCCGGGAAAGAATTCCGAAGGAGGTTCCTTCGCCGCCAGGACGGTCTTCGGTGAGGTAATCCATATCCTCCCTGACAATGCCGAGGAGCCCGGCATCTGGGTGGCCGACAAGGCCGGGGAGGAAATCGAGGTTCTGCAGAGCGCCGGTATCCTTCTGAATCTCGCCCTTTTCGTTCCGGGCGGGAACAAGGAATCCCTGGAGTCGCTCTACTCCGCCGCCCGGGACGCCTTCGGCGCCGGAATCGTCCAGCGCTGGAGCGAGGAAACCGTCGCGGTGCCGGACGTCAAGGTCGACCTGTTCGAGGAGCCCGCCCGGGGCCGGAAGAACACGAGCGGCCAGAACCGCGACCGCCGCGCCCTGGACATCTACCCGACGCGGGTGCGGTTCCTGGAGCCCAGCGAGGGCTGGAAGTTCATCATCGAGCCGCACAAAGAGATTGTCGACGACACACCGACCATCTGATCCGAAGAGGCATTCCAGAAGCGAAACGCTCGGCCGGGGTTTCCCGGCCGGGCGTTTCGTGCGTTTCACCTGTTCGACGTGTGCGGATGATCAGCCTGCCGGCGACCGAAGATACGCCGCGAACTTCTCCAGGCCGTCGATGTTGCGCGGTCCGCTGATGCCCTCGTTGTAGTCGAGGATGAAGAACCGGTTGTTCCGCACGGCCGGCAACTTGCTTGTCCTGGGGGACTTCTTGAGGAAGTCGATCTTCTTCTGCGCCGGCTGGTCGCCGTAATCGAGAATGATGATCACCTCGGGGGCGGCCTGTGTGACGGCTTCCCAATTCACCTGGGTCCAGCGCTCGTCGAGCCCGTCGAAGATATTCCTGCCCCCGGCGATTTCGATGATGTCGTTCGGCGGTACCTGACTGCCGGCGGTGAACGGCTGATCGGTGCCGGAGTCGTACAGGAAGACCGGCGGTGCCTCGCCCGGCGGGACGCTCGCCCGTACGGCGGCCACGCGCTTCTTGAGGCCGGCGACGACCTCGGCCGCCTTGTCCTCGACGCGGAAGATGGCACCGAGCCGTTCGAGATCGGTGTAAAGCCCTTCGAAGGGGGCGGTCCTCTGCGGAAAGCCCGGGTAGTTGTAACAGCTCTCGGTGTGCATGAAGCTCTGGACGCCGAGCTTGTCGAGGATCTCGGGGGTGATGCCGCGCTGGTCGCTGAAGCCGGAGTTCCAGCCGGCGACGACGAAGTCGGCCTTCTTGGAGACGATGAGTTCCTTGTTGAGGAGATCGTCGCTCAGCATCGGCACCTCGGCGTACCGCGCCGCCCACGGCGACTCGCTCACCGGCGGGTTCGCGGGCGGCATCACATAGCCGAGTACGTGGTCGGTGAGGCCCAGGCTGAAGAGTTTGTCCGCGCTGCCGCCCTCGTAGGCGACGGCTCTTTCCGGGACGGTGTACGGGACCGGTTCGCCGCAGCGTTTCACGGTGACCTCGCCGGTGCCCTTGCTCGCGCTCCGGACGTCGGCGCCGCAGCCCGCGAGGGCGACGGTCGCGGTCACGGCGGTACCGAGGGCGACGAGCCGGCGGACGGGAAGGGGTGGTGACATGGGTGGGTTCTCTCAGTTCGTCGGTGGGGCGGGGAGGGTGTACAGCAGTTGCGGGCCGCCGGTCAGGGGATGGGGAACGACCGTCGCCTCGACGCCGAACACCTCGCGTACGAGCCCGGCGGTGAGCACCTCGCCGGGCGGCCCGGTGGCGACGAGGCGCCCGTGCGCGAGGACCCCGAGCCGGTCGCACGCCGCGGCCGCGAGGTTGAGGTCGTGCAGTACCACCAGCACGGTGAGGCCGGCTCCGCGCAGCAGCGCCAGCAGTCCGATCTGGTGCCGCACATCCAGATGATTGGTCGGCTCGTCCAGGACGAGGATCTCCGGCTCCTGGACCAGGGCGCGGGCCACCAGGACCCGTTGGCGCTCACCGCCGGAGAGGGTCAGTACGCCGCGCCGGGCGAGATGGGCCACGTCGAGCCGGTGCATGGCCCGCGCGACCAGTGCCCGCTCCCGGCCGCTCAGGGGCTGGTTGCCGCGCAGATGCGGGGCCCGGCCCAGGGCGACGACCTCCTCGACGGTGAAGTCCAGGTCGACCGTGCCGTTCTGGGTCAGGGCGGCGACGGCCCGCGCGCTCTCGCGCGGGGTGAGGGAGGTGAGGGCGAGCCGGTCGACCCGTACGGCTCCGCCGCTCGGTGCCAGCGCCCGGTAGACACAGCGCAGCGCGGTCGACTTGCCGCTTCCGTTCGGCCCGACCAGACCGACGACCTCGCCGCTGCCGACGCGCAGCGACAGAGACTCCACCAGGTTCCGGCCGTTGACGACGACGGTCACCTCGTCGAAGGACAGTTCCATCTCAGCGGCCTCCGAACACGTAACTCTTGCGGCGCATCAGGACGATGAAGACCGGCACCCCGATCAGCGCGGTGATGGCGCCGAGGGGAAGCTCGCGCGGGGCGACGAGGGTGCGGGCGATCAGATCGACCCAGACCATGAACAGGGCCCCGGCGAGCGGGGCGATCGCCAGGACCCGCGCGTGACCGGCGCCGACGACCAGCCGCACCAGATGCGGCATGACCAGTCCGACGAAGCTGATGGCGCCGCTGACGGCGACCATCACCCCGGTCATCAGGGAGGCGAGGACGAGCAGCAGCCGGCGGTGCCGGTCGGGGCCGACGCCGAGGCTGGCCGCCGTCTCGTCGCCGAGCGCCAGCACGTCCAGGGTGCGGCTCCGCCGGTGCAGCAGTACGGCTCCGAGTGTCACCACCGTCGCCACGACCGGCAGGGCGGCCCAGCTCGCGGCGCCGAAACTGCCCATCGTCCAGTAGAGGACGGTGCTGGTCGCCTCGCTGTTCGGGGCGAGGTAGATGATCACGCTCATGACGGCCTGGAGCCCGAACGACACGGTGACACCGGTGAGTACCAGCCGCAGCGGGGACAGGGCGCCGCCGCGCGACGAGGCCAGATAGACGAGCGCCGCGGCGAGCAGCGCCCCGGCGAACGCGCCGGTGGACACCGCGTAGATCCCGAGCCCGGCCAGGCCGCCGGTGACGGTGACGCTCACCGCGCCGACCGAGGCGCCGGACGAGATGCCGAGGACGAACGGGTCGGCGAGCGCGTTGCGCACCATGGCCTGGATGGCGACGCCGACGGCGCTCAGGCCCGCGCCCACGAGTGCGGCCAGCAGGACCCGGGGCGTACGGATCTCCCAGATGATCTGGTACGTCGTGGCGTCCGCCGCCGCGACCCGGCCGCCGCTGAGCGCCGCCCACAGGAAGCGGGCCGTGTCGCCGGGCGGAACGGGCGCGGGACCGAGACTGATGGCGAGCAGGACCGAGCCGACGAGCAGGATCACCAGAACCACGCACCCCGCCAGCGCCGTTGCGTTCGCGGCAGGTGTCGCCGGTCCGGGGTCGGATCCGCCCGTCCGGCTGTCTGTCCGCTGGGTCGACGCCATGTTCAGCGCGCCCGTGCGGCGGCCGGCGCCGGTGCCCCGTGCCAGCTCATCCGGGACCAGGGGCGGGCCAGTTCGTCCAGGGCCGACACCTGGCGGGGCGCCAGTCCGTCGACCGGGAGGGCGTCGCGATGGCGGGCGAAGACCGAGTCGGCGTACCGGTGTCCGGTGTCGGCCGCGACGAACACGACGGTCCGTTGCGGGCGTTGGGCCTGTTCCCAGCGGGCGGCGAGATAGGCGGCCCCGGTGGACAGCCCGGCGAAGACCGCGTGTCTGCGCAGGAGGTCGACACTGCCCGCGAGGGCCGCGTCGAAGGACAGCCAGTGGACCGTGTCGTAGAGGGAGTGCGTGACATTGGCGAACGGGATCGAGCTGCCGATCCCCGCGATGATGATCTCGGGGTCGGTGACGTGCTCGCTGCCGAAGGTGACGCTGCCGAACGGCTGGACGCCCACGAGTTCGACGTCGGCCGCGCGCTCGCGCAGGTACCGGCCGAGCGCCCCCGTCGAAGCGCCGGACCCCACGCCGCCGACCACCGTGAGCCGGTCCGCCCCGGTCTCCGTGCGGACGCGTTCGGCGACGGCCCGATAGCCGAGGTAGTGGATGTCGTCGTGGTACTGGCGCATCCAGTGGTACTCCGGGTGCTCCGCCAGGATCTCCCCGATCCGGGCCACGCGCCGCTTCTGGTCGAGCTTCAAGTCCGCGCCGGGGCCCATCTGTTCGAGGTGCGCGCCCAGGACGGCGAGCTGTACGCGCAGCGTGTGGTCGACGGTCGTCGAGCCGACGATGTGGCAGCGCATGCCGTAGCGGTGGCAGGCCAGGGCGAGGGCGTACGCGTAGATACCGCTGGAGCTGTCCAGCAGGGTGTCACCGCGTCGTACGGTGCCGGTGTCGAGCAGGTGCCGTACCGCCGCCATGGCCGAGACGACCTTCATCGTCTCGAAGCGCAGGCAGATGAGCCCGTCGTCGAGACGTATCAGATCGGGCCGGCCGATCGCGTCGGACATGTGCTCGTCCATGGAGATGCTCCTCGCTGGTGGTGCCGGTGGTGCCGGTCGCGAAGGTCCGGGTGACGGGAATGCCGCAGGTCCGCAGGGCCCGTACGCAGCGGCGCAGCCGGTGGCCGAGGTCGGGGGCCGCGGGGTCGAAGAGCAGTCCGGCCACGTTTCCGCTGTGCGCGATCTGGAGCCCCACCGCCCCGACC
>NZ_MDCR01000259.1:13193-22280 GCF_001723055.1 Streptomyces niveus | reverse complement strand
GCCCCCGACACACCCCCACGCCCAATCGACTCGCCAGGAAACCACACCAACGAACCCTTGGGCGGACGCATACGACCAGCCCCCCACGCTGCCGCACGACACCCCGCTCACCCGTGTCCACAAGGCTCCCGCCCGGCAAGACGGAACACCGGGCCGCCATGGGCTCCGACACTCCTCCACCAGCGACCGGCTCCGCGGGCCGTGGCCACGACGGACACGGCAGCACGTCCACCCCCCAGCAAGCGGAGGGTCGGCTGCCGGCCGATGAGCCACGTGCCCGGCCGTTCTTCCACGCACCCACAACAACTCACCTGAACCAGGACGCTGTTCGAACCCAACCGACCACGTGAGCGTTTGCTCAGCCGAGGGCTGTTGTGGTGCGTTGCTGGGGCTGCGTGGAGCATTGTGGCCGAAGAAGCGCCGGCACAAGTCCATGTACTCGTCGGTGTAGAGGATGAACTGGTGCCAGGCTTCGTCGACCCGTACCGAGTACATCTCGCAGATCGCGTCCGGATCCGCCACCTCTGCGGGCCGGCCGGGCGACGTACGCGTCATGAACAGGGCCTCGGGATCGAGAAGGTTGGGCTGGGTGAGCAGGTGCGGACGGGGCATGGCAGTCGGATACGGGCGGGGTGTCGGATCCGTACGAGACGCCCTCGGCACCACGGCCCGCCCCGTCCGCCTCCCCCGGGCCGTGACAGGCTCACTCAGCGGCTGACGCCCCCTGCTCCGGGTCGGCTGTCGCCCAGGGGCCGAGGGCGAAGGCGTCGCCGTCGCGTCGGACTTCCAGGGCGCCCGCGCCACCGAAGTGCGCGGGGACGACCAGCTCCCGCTCGTCGGCCGCCCGCCCGAGGATCCGGCGGCGGCTGGAGACGGCCACCTCCGGGGCCAGGCAGGAGCTGCTGTTGCAGCAGGGGTGGAGGATCTGCACCGGGCTGTGTACCAGATCTCCGACGAAAACCGCCCGGTCGCTCCCCGACGCGAGTCGCAGCACGGACGAGCCCGGGGTGTGGCCGGGAGCGGACTCCAGGGTGAGGTGTTCGTCGATGCGGTGGAGGCCCTCCCACAGCAGGGCCTGGCCGGCCCGGTGGATGGGCGCGACGCTGTCCTCGTAGATCAGGCGGTCGACGTCCTGGGCGCCGTTCCCGTACGCGTTGTCCGGGCCGTAGTGGAAGTCGTCCGCGGCAGGGATGAGGTAGCGGGCGTTGGGGAACGTAGGTACCCACTCCCCGTCCGCATCGACGGTGTTCCAGCCGACGTGATCGACATGGAGGTGGGTGTTGACGACGACGTCGACATCCTGCGGGCGGACGCCGGCCCTCGCCAGGAGGCCGGGAAAGTTCCCCTGGCACCGGTGGAAGTACGGCGCCATGCCCGGTCGTTCGCGCCCGTCGCCCGCTCCGGTGTCGATCAGGACGGTCCGCCCGGCGCTGCGCAGGACCCATGACTGCAGCGCGATCGCCGTCCTGTCACTCTCCGGCCTCCAGTGGTCCGGTGCCAGCCAGCGCTCGTTGTCCCTCCAGACGTCGGCACCGACGTCCGGGAGGAACTCGGAGGTCGGCAGGAACGGCTGGTGCCACTCGACGAGCCGGATGACCTCGACATCCCCCAGCACCCAGCTCTGTACACGCTCGTTCTCGTTTGTCATGGGTCCGACCTTAAGAAAGATCGAAAGATCCTCTCAATGTGTCCTCTGCTCAGTAAGATACGAGTGCGGCTCACCCCACATACGCGAGATATCCTGGCCGCATGGATGTGGTGAGCGATGCGATCTCCGCCGTGCACCTGGGGCACCCCTGGTTCCACCGGGTACGGGTGGACGGGAACTGGTGCGCGCGGCTGGAGTCGTACGACGGCGCGGGGTTCCACGTCGTTCTGAAGGGCAACTGCTGGCTGCTCACCGACGGCGGCACACTCGTGCCTCTCGGTGTGGGTGACGCGGTGCTGCTGCCTCATGGCACCGGCCATGTGATCGCCGGTTTCCCCGTCGACGCGGCTGTCGCGGAGGAAGAGGCGGTGTCGTTCGACCGATGGCTCGCGGAGACTGGTCCGCGAGCCCTGCCTGAGGGCGACGGGACGGAGATACTCTGCGGCAAGTACTGGTTCGACTGCAGCCGCATGCACCCGTTCATGACCGAGCTGCCCGAGGTCGTCCACCTTCCCAGCCGGGTGGGCAGCCATCTCGAACTCCGCGCGGCGATCGACCTGCTCGCCGGTGAGCTGGACGAGATGCGGCCCGGCTCCTGTGTGGCGCTGCCGAGCCTGGTCGATCTCCTCCTCGTCTACATGATCCGCTCCTGGATGACCGAGACGACGAGCGGAGCCTGGCCCGGCGCACTGGGCGACCCGGTGACGGCCGCGGCCCTGCGGGCGATGCACTCGGCCCCGTCCGCGCCGTGGAGCAACGACCGCCTGGCCGCAGAGGCGGGCGTCTCCCGTCCCACCCTGGCGCGCCGGTTCTCCACCCTGGTCGGCCGCCCTCCGATGGCGTACCTCACCTGGTGGCGCCTCATCCTCGCCGCCGCCATGCTCCGCGACACCCCGGAAACCCTGGCCACCATTGCCGGCCGGGTCGGCTACGGCAGCCCGTACGCGCTCTCCCACGCCTTCGAGAGGGAGTTCGGTACGACGCCCGGCCGCTATCGGACCCAGGCCGCGGCGCGATCCGCCTCCACCGCGAACCCTCAAGTGACGCGAGCCGCCGACGCAAGTCGTTGATACGGTCGTTGGACAGGGACCGCACGTCAGGGACCCCACGTCAGGAGATGCCCGGCCTGCTGGCCGAGTCCGTGGTCGATCTTCACGGCCGCAGACTGGCCGCCGCACTCGGATTCCTTCGGGGGTTGACGTGAGGGTGGGGCCCGTGTCGCCGTCGCCGCTGAGTCCTGACCGGACCTGACACCACTACGAGTCGTCCTCCAGCGCGAAGCGCAGGTACCGTTCCGCAGAACGACGCACCGCAGCCGCCCCATCGGCAGTAACCACCCGTCCCCAGAACGCTCCATAGATGCGTTCGAAGGTGAACGGTTCGACCAACGCGAGCGCGCGGCGGATGGTACGCGGTCGCTCCGGAATGAAGTTGGGAATGCTGTACATGAAGCTGACCCACCGCCGGTCCATCACCACCATGAAGATGTCGCCACTGAACAGCGCACCGTGCCCCTCAGGGTCATCGCCCCAATGCACCACGGTGCCGCCGGCGAAGTGCGTGCCCGCGTTGATCAGCGTCATGCCAGGCGCGATCTGATGGGTGTCGCCGGTCCAGTACTCGATCACCGGATCGGGCCGCCCGACCCAGTCACGGTCCGCGGCGTGTACATGTACCGGAACGTCGAAGGCCCGGCCCCACTCCGTCATCACGCCGTAGAAGTGCGGATGGCTAACGGCGATCGCGCTGATCCCGCCCAGCTTCTCGATCTGGGCCACAAGATCGTCATCGAGGTGGCCCACGCAATCCCACAACACGTTGCCAGACGGTGAGCGGATCAACAGCGCGCGCTGGCCGACGGCCACCGACGGCACCGCACCGACCCCGAGCACACCGGGGCCCTCCTCTTCGAACCGGCCGCGCCGGCCACCGGCGCGCAACTCGGCCAGTGTGGTCCACCGTTGGCCGTTCCAGCCGACATACTGTCGCTTGTCCAGGCAAATCGGACAATCGGCGCGCGGTGCCCCGTACTGCACACCGCAGGTACAGCAGATTGGAAGTTGAGTACCGGTTACGGACGTGACCGGCTTCGAAGACGACACCAGAGTCCTCCCTGTGTGCGAACCCACCGAATCCCGCGACTTGGCGATGATTGCAGCTATCGCCGAAGGGGCGTGGCTTTACGGTTGAGGTGGCCCCGCAGCCAACCGGTGCGAATAGTGGGGAGTGGGGCCACCTGAAGCCGACTCGAACGCATGAGTGGGTCAGAGGCGGCCGATCTAAAGTGAGCCCAATTGCAGGTGCTGGCCCAATTTCTGCATTCCGTGCACGCTGAGGCATAGCCGCCCAGCAGACCTGGCTAGAGGGCCAGCTTCTTGAGCGTTTCGTACGCCGCTGCCAGGGACTGTTCAGCCAGTGGCTTGAGGGGGGCCATCTGGGGCACGGTCGCCGCCAAAGTCAGCTCGGCGTGCACAAACGTCAAGTTGTCCGCGAGACCGATCGAGTGAAGTACGGCCCGAAGGTACGGCTCTTGGTAATCCCATCCTTCACGGGGCGTACCGGGCGCGTACGAGCCGCCTCGGGCGGTGACCACCACCACGGACTTGCCGCTGAGCAGGCCGGGGTCGCCGCTCGGCGCCACCATGTGGGCCGGGGTGACGAGGCGGTCCACCCACGCCTTGATCGTCGACGGGATCGAGTAGTTGTACATGGGAATGCCGAGGAGCAGCGTGGTCGCTTCGCGTAGTTCGGCGGTCAGTGTCTCGGTGAGTGCCCGCTCCTCTGGGGGCACGCCGTGTTCGCCGCGCGGGTCGAGAAGGGCTTCACGGACGGCGTGCGTGATGTGTGGAATGGGTTGAGTCGCCAGGTCGCGGTAGGAATAACCGCCATCTGCATGATTCTGGCGCCACTGCGTGGCGAAGTGAGCGGACAGCTCGCGGGACACGGAGCCGGTCCGGCGAATACTCGCGTCAATGTGCAGGAGGGAAGGCATGTATTCGACCTCGGGGTTGTATCAGGGCTGTCAGGGCTTCGCCACCGACGATCCCCGTCAGCGGTAGTGACTCGGTCGCCGGTGTCGTTCATCACGGATGGTCATGGCCACACGCTCGCCAAGTCCCACGCGTATTCCCGTCGCCCTCTCAGCGGCGGTACGCGAGGACGACCGTAGACATTGACGCCAGCGTCAAGGCAAGCCGGTGCATGACGCCTGTTAGCGCAGGCCTGACCGGTCAGCCGTTGGGCGCGGGCGTCTTTGGTGGACCGCGACAGTGCGGCCATGGGATGGTCCTCAACTCGGTCGCGGCGCCTGGGGTGTGGGCATGCCGTCGCAGGGCACGGACACCGGCACGGCAGGATGTCGACCGCCGTCCCCGAAAGATCGGCTGCTCGCTTCCGTGCCAACCCGACCCGCCGTGCCCATCGTGTTGGGCAGTGTCCTGGCGATCATGAGCGAAGCCAGATGACGAGTGCGGCCGCGGGGACCAAGGGCAGCCGCGACTGCACCGCCACCCAGTGGATCCCGGCGTGCAACTCGGCCTTCGACTGTGAGTTACCCATCAGGCCCAGCGGCGGAAGCAGCCATCACAGTCCCGCAAGTCCCCACAAGGAGACCGCCACCGATCGTGCCCCCGGGCTCGGGCGGTCACGAGCCTCGTCCGCCCCCTTCCCCGTCATTGACAACAGCCCTTGCCTTGTTCGGCCCGGCCAGCGGCGCCTTTGCCCGGGCCGCGGCAGGCCGGGCCTGGCGGAAGCGGTGACCCCGTGACGGAGCCGTCGCCTCTGGCCGCTCCGCCGAGGGATCTGCTGCGGTGTCAGGGCGCGCTTCCGCGGCCCTGGCGAGGTCCGGACCTCGCCAGGGCCGCGCCCAGGACAGTGCGGGGATCAGCTCGGCTGGTCGCCGATGTAGCGGTAGATCTCGGCGCCGCTGTTGATGTGCCACACCGTGCCGTCGGCGCCGGCGGCGATGTCGATGGCCGTGCCGGGGATCTTCACCCACGGGTTGCCACCGCTGGCGTCGTTGTTGGTGTACTTGTAGATGCTGCCGGCGGGGTCGACGCCCCACACGTTCGTCCGCGAGCCCACCGCAATGCGCTTGAGGCTGCCGTTGACGCTCTTCCACGGGTTCGCGCTGTCCTGGTCCCCGGTGTAGCGGAAGACCTGGTTGCCGCCGTTGACACCCCACACGGTGCCGTCGGCGCCCGCGCCGATGTCACTCAGCGCCCCGGGGATCTTGATCCACGGGTTGGCGTCATGGTTGGTGTACCGGAAGATGGCGCCTGCGGAGTCCACGCCCCACACGTTCGTCCGCGAACCCGCGTCGATGCGCACCAGACTTCCGTCGATGCCCTTCCACGGGTTCGCGCCGTCGCTGTCCCCGGTGTACCGGTAGATCTGGTTGCCGCCGTTGACACCCCATGTCGTACCGTCGGAGGCCGCGCCGATGTCGCTCAGACCGCCGGGGATGTTGATCCAGGGGTTGGCGTCGTAGTTGGTGTACCGGTAGATCGCACTCGCCGCGTTCACACCCCACACCGTGGTCCTGGACCCCGCCGAGATCGCCGTGAGAGCGCCCGCGACCTTCACCCAATCAGCCATGCCGAACTCGCTTTCTTTCGCACCAGTGCGTGCCTGCATCCTTGGCGACCAGACGAGCCGACCAAACAGCCCAATACTCTTATCAATACGAAAAAAGTCTTCAAATCACTGTTTGATCACAGGTGCCTTGGTAGGCAGCGGGCGGAAGACGCGCGAGGCCGGGAGGCTTCGGCCGAAAGCGCTGTCCCACCCACGAGGGATCGACATCACCTGTGACCCGTGCAGAGACGATGCAGGCGGGCAGCTCGCTGTCACCGTGACCAGTCGTCACGCCCGGAGGGTGCGGCCGAGGCCGTGTGGACAGCCACCGCCCGATCCCCGGCGACTGCCCACCGGCCGGCCGCCGGTGCCCGTCCGGGAAGGCCGCCGTGACCTGCACGGCGACCGCCGACGAGCGATGCCGTACCTGGCGCCGGACCGCATGCCATGCGCCCCGAGCAAGTGGACCAAACCCTCGCCGCCTCCTGGCTCTCACAGCACTCAAAACCCGCCGCGACCCGTGAAGCCGCAGCCTTCCCCACCACCGCTCTGTTCGAGTCCTGCACGGGGCAAACGCGCCGCTCAGGATGGAAAACAGTCGCTCAGCTTGTCGTTTAAGGTCCGGCGTCGAACGCGGCTCGAAGTTGGTCGGGGTTTTCGTAGTCCAGCGGACGTGAGGGCGGCCTCCGTCTGATCCTTTGCTCCGTCACAGAGGCAGAGGAACAGTACGAAGGCCGTGGTCATGAGTCTGGAGTGCCTGGGCGTCCTGCGGGACGCGTTCGCGGAAGTGTCGCGCTTCCGGACGGAGTTGTACGAGTGTCTGACCGCGAGGGGCGACGCGCTGTTCGAGTTGTGCGACGCCCTGTTGTGCACGGACGGTCCGGTGCGGACGATCGTCGACCCGGCACTCGCCCCGGAACACCGCCGCGGGCACGGGGCCCTCTACGCCGGCCTCAATCAGGGGCACATCGACGTCGCTCGGCTGCGTCGGACTCTCGTGTCGACGCCGCTGCCGAGGGCTGCGGACGGTCGGATCGTGCTGGCCGCAGACGTCTCGCCGTGGCTGCGGCCGGACGCCAGCACCTGCCCTGACCTGGCCTTTGCCACACATTTGGCCGGGTGAGGGCAAACACCAGATGGTGCCGGGCTGGCCGTATTCGATCGTGGCCGCGCTGGAGACGGGCCGCACGTCGTGGACGGCGGTGCTGGACGCGGTCCGCCTGGAGCCCGGCGCCACCGTCGCCGCGGTGACCACCATCCAGCTCCACAAGATGGTCGAGCAGCTCGCCGAGGCCGGACAGTGGAAGCCGGGCGACCCGCACGTCCTGGCCGTGCTGGACGCCGGATACGACGCGCCCCGCATCACCCACCTGCTGGCCGGCCTGCCCGTCGAGGTCCACGGCCGACTCCGCCCAGACCGGGTTATGCGGCGTCCGGCCCCCTCCCGCGAAGAGTTCGCCCTGGCCAACCCCCTGGGCGGCCGGCCGCCCAAGCACGGAGGCGAGTTCGTCTTCGGCGATCCCTCCACCTGGGGCATCGAGCAGGCCGTGACGGTCAGCGACACCCGCCTCTACGGCAAGGCGACCGCGCGGGCATGGGACCAGCTGCACCCAAGACCCACCCCGCGGGCGGCCTGGACCGAGTACGACGGACCGCTACCCCTCATCGAGGGCACCGTCATCCGCCTCGCGGCGGAGAAGCTGCCGTCCGGCGGGGTGAACAAGCCGGTCTGGCTGTGGTGGTCGGGCACCGGGGCCAGCACGGCGGACGTCGACCGCTGTCGGCAGTCCTTCCTGTGGCGTTTCGACCTGGAGCACACGTTCCGCCTGTTCAAGCAGACACTCGGCTGGACCAAGCCCCGGCTTCGCAGTTCGGATGCGGCCGACCGGTGGACCTGGCTGGTGATCGCCGTCTACGCCCAGCTCCGGCTCACCCGTCCACTGGCCACCGACCTCCGCGGACCCTGGGAGAAGCCGACCGAGCCGAACAGACTCACCCCCGCCCGTGTCCGGCGGGGGTTCAGGAACCTGCGCACGAAGACCGGCACTCCTGCCAGCGCACCGAAACCGTCCCGCCCAGGGCCTGGACGACCGCCGGGCTTGAAGGACCGTCACCCCGCCACCCGTCACAACGTGAGCAAAGTCCTCGCCACCGGCGAGGCATACAGCCGCCCGGCCCGCCACAAGACCTGCACCAAACCACGGCGCGGAACACCGCTCTCCCCCGAGGGTTAGAACTCCCCTTCTCTGAGATTGAATTGCAGCGTCGCATGACGTGACAGCAGCAGGATCAGGGGAGATGGGTTGTTCATCATTGCTGTGCTGGCCTTGACGTTGTTCATCCTGGCCATCATGTGGGCCGTCCTCGGAGTGCACGCTCTGTTTCTCGGCCGTATGCCAGGCCACTGGCTCCAGCAACGAGTGCGGCAACCGAGACTCTGGGGAGCAGGGGCCTTACTGATGCTGGTCAGCTGGAACGTTCACTCGCCTTCGCTCCTCGCCATAGGAATCGGCCTCGTCGCACTGGGGCATGTCGTGGAGCTCACGCGCTGAGTCTGCCAACGGCACCGCACCAGAGGTTAAACGACAAGCTCAACGCCCCCGAGCTCAACCTCGCCCGGTACATCAAGGACGGCACCGTCACCAACGTCGACAACCGCGAGCAGGGGAAAGCGACGATGAGCATGTCCACAGGCGGCCGGTGGCCTTTGTGCCGCCCCTCCTCCTCCGCCTCCCGCGTCTACTGGGCGATGACCCACGTCATGACCCGACGCCTCACCGGCGCGAACGCCCCTACCTGGCGCGAAGAACGGTCGGCGACAGTGTGAACATCCAGCCCCTGCACGACGCCCTGGACTTCCAGGA
>NZ_MDCR01000259.1:0-13165 GCF_001723055.1 Streptomyces niveus | reverse complement strand
TCACGAACCGCCCACTCAGAGCTCACCTGCCATCGATGAGACATTGGGCTGCAACTCCGATCTCGGCAAGAGGAACTGATGACAGGACAGTTTGACATTCGGAGAATCGTGCTCAGAGAGCATCAGGTGGATGCGACGGCGCGTATCCGTAAGTGGGTCGGATTCCCTGCAAGGTTCTCTGTGCCCGCGGCAGGGGCGCGCGCCACGGTGGTGTCCGCCACGGGGTCCGGCAAGACGATCACGGCTGCGTGGGCTGCACTGGAGTGCTTCCGGGGCGGGCGGATCCTCGTCATGGTCCCCACCCTCGATCTGCTCGTGCAGACCGTTCAGGCGTGGCGGAGGGTCGGTCACAACGGGCCGATGGTCGGGGTGTGCTCGCTGGAGAAGGACGACGTCCTGGAGCGGCTGGGCGTACGGACCACCACGAACGCGATCCAGTTGGCGCTGTGGGCAGGGCACGGGCCGGTGGTCGTGTTCGCCACGTACGCCTCCCTCGTGGACCGCGAGGACCCGGAGGACCTGCTGGGTCAACGACGCGTTCGTGGGCCGCTGGAGGCTGCTCTGGCGGGCGGAGAGCGGCTGTACGGACAAACGATGGCCCCGTTCGACCTCGCTGTCGTCGACGAAGCCCACTCAACCACCGGTGATCTTGGGCGGCCGTGGGCGGCGATCCACGACAACACCCGCATCCCGGCGGACTTCCGGCTCTACCTGACCGCCACCCCACGCATCCTCGCCTCTCCTCAGCCGCAGAAGGGCAGGGACGGGCAGGAGCTGGAGATCGCGACCATGGCATCCGATCCGGACGGCCCGTACGGCGAGTGGATCCACGAGCTCGAACTGTCCGAGGCGATCGAGCGCGGCATCCTCGCCGGGTTCGAGATCGACGTGCTGGAGATCCACGACCCCTCTCCCGTCAAGGCACTATCAGAGGAGGCGCAGCGGGGCCGGCGGCTGGCGCTGCTACAGACCGCGCTTCTGGAGCACGCCGCCGCGCGGAACCTGCGCACGGTCATGACCTTCCACCAACGGGTGGAGGAGGCGATGGCGTTCGCGGAGAAGATGCCGCAGACGGCCGCCGAGCTGTACGCCGCCGAGGTCTCCGACCAAGCCCTGGCCGACGCGGATTCTCTGACGAAGTCGTCGATCGATGCGGAGTTCTACCAGCTGGAGGCCGGTCGCCACGTACCGCCGGACCGGGTGTGGTCGGCATGGCTGTGCGGTGACCACCTCGTCGCTGAGCGACGCGAAGCCCTACGGCAGTTCGCCGATGGCATCAATGCCGCGGGCCGCCGCGTACACCGGGCCTTCCTTGCCTCCGTCCGGGTGCTGGGCGAAGGCGTCGACATCGTCGGCGAGCGGGGCGTTGAGGCGATCTGCTTCGCCGACACCCGCGGCTCCCAGGTGGAGATCGTGCAGAACATCGGCCGGGCCCTGCGCCCGAACCCCGACGGCTCGGCCAAGACCGCCAGGATCATCGTGCCCGTCTTCCTCAAGCCCGGCGAGGACCCGACCGACATGGTCGCCTCCGCCTCGTTCAGACCCCTCGTAGCAGTCCTCCAAGGCCTGCGCGCACACTCGGAACGCCTCGTCGAGCAGCTCGCCAGCCGGGCGCTGACCAGCGGGCAGCGGCACGTGCACGTGAAGCGCGACGATGACGGGCGGATCATCGGCACCACTACCGAAGGCGCCGGCGGGCAGCACGAGATCGAGGGCGCGATGGAGTCAGCGCTGCTGCACTTCTCCACGCCGAGGGACGCGTCGACGATCGCGGCGTTCCTGCGAACCCGGGTGTACCGGCCCGAGTCCCTTGTGTGGCTGGAGGGTTATCAGGCCCTGCTGCGCTGGCAGAAGGACAACCACATCACTGGCCTGTACGCGGTCCCGTACGACACAGAGACCGAGGCCGGCGTCACCAAGGCGTTCCCTCTGGGCCGGTGGGTCCACCAGCAGCGGCGCGTGTACCGCGCGGGCGAACTCGATCTCCACCGCAAGATGCTGCTCGACGAGGCCGGGATGGTGTGGGAACCCGGCGAGGAAGCCTGGGAGACCAAACTCGCCGCGCTGCGTTCCTTCCACCGCGCCCATGGCCACCTCGCCCCCCGGCGTGACGCCGTATGGGGCGACGTCGACAGTGAACTGGTCCCGGTCGGCGAACACATGGCCAACCTCCGCCGCAAGGACGGCCTCGGCAAAAACCCCGAACGTGCCGCAACGCGGGCCGCCCAGTTGGCAGCGGTCGATCCGGACTGGAACTGTCCTTGGCCGCTGGACTGGCAACGTCACTACCGCGTCCTCGCCGACCTCACCGCCGACGAACCTCACGGCCGGCTCCCCGGTATCCAGCCCGGAGTGCAGTTCGATGGAGACGACCTCGGCAAATGGCTCCAGCGACAACGCCGCAGTTGGACGGAGCTCTCCGAAGAACAGCAGCAGCGGCTGACAGCGCTGGGCGTGAAGCCCACCGAACGTCCCGCCCCGGCCTCGGCGGTCAAGGGCACCGAGAAGGCATCAGCCTTCCAACGCGGTCTGGCGGCCCTCTCCCAGTACATCCAGCGTGAGGGCGCCAAGAAGGCAGTACCGCGCGGTCACGTCGAAGCCATCGTCATCAACGGGCAGGAGCACCAACACAAGCTAGGCGTATGGCTGTCGAATGCCAAGACCCGCCGCGACACACTCACCTTCGACCAACGCACCGCACTCGCCGAACTCGGAGTTGAGTGGGCCTAGCGACTGGGTCTGACGGGTTGCTGAAGCGTGGCGTGTTCAGTGGGGTGCCTGGACGCTCGCTCAGCGGTTGTGTTCTCCTCTCGGGTCATCCGTCGGAGGCTGGTGCGTGCTGCCGCCAGGTCTGTTTCGAGGGTTCTCACGGGCGTCGAGTTGCTGTCCGAGTCGTCTCAGTTGGGGGTGGGGATGGAGCAGGCGGTTCTCGAATCCGTCAGGTACTTCGCTGAGTGCCTGGACTGCGGTGCGGAGCTGGAGTGCTGGGGAGTTCAGGCACTGGTGGGTGGCCAGTTGCGATGGGACAGTGAATCGGCCTGTTCCGCCTGTGGATTTGCGGTGGCCGTGTGCGGTGGCGACATGCCGGCCGAGCGGCGGGATCAGATGCTCTCCGAGCATGGAGCCGCGAGGCTGCAGGTGAACGGTCCGCCGACGAAGAGCGTCGCCATCATGCGGGTGCTGCGGACTGAACTCGGCATCGACCTGAAGAACGCCAAGGCTGTGCTGCACTGTGTGCTGGACGGTGATTACTCAGGAACGCTTCCCGAGATGGAACACCTGGCCCGCACGCTTCGGAAGTCCGGCATCGCTGCTGCCGCTACTCGCCCTTAAGGCGTCTGATCGCTGGCTCCGTGACGGTTCGCCTGGGCTTGGTGCCCTTCTTCTGATGAGCGGGCCAGGGGACTCCGTGGTGGTGGTTCAGGAGCGCATCGACGTGCTCTGGCACCGGCCGCGGTGCAATTCCGAGCTCATCATCAGGCGGGACGATCCGCGGGCGGTGTCTGTACCCGGGCAGCCGGGTGCGGGCGAGCTGATGTCCTCCCGCCATTGCCGCAGACCAGGGGCGGGTGGGTACGAGCCCGCCAAGAGGTAAGCATCCGCACTCATGCCACAGCACCGTCCCGCGGCCGAGGATCATGAACACCCGCTCTCACGGAAGGCGCCTCCGGTGAACCCCAAGACGTACGCGACTCTTAACGGCCCGTGGCAGCCGGTCCACACCCCTCACCGAAGGCAGACGGCCCTCGCCGTGCTGGCCGGTGTGCTGTGGGCTCTCACCCTCATGTCCCTCGCCTGGCTCGCGTTCCTCGTCAGCATGACCACGGTCTGGGGCCCAGGGCCTGTCGTTTGGATCAGGCCGGATGAGTGAGCGGGGTCTGGTGCCGTGGATCGCAAGGCGGAGGAGGGAGGCATGGCGGAGCCATGCCGACCGACGACAACGCGGCGAGCGTGCGTGCCAGGGCACGCGAGCCCGGCAAAATCCAAACGACAGGCCCTAGCGGCCGGAATGCCCGTGGGAGGACTCCTTCTTCGATACGTGCTGATCGTCGCCGGATCTGCTGCCGCGCTCACCGCGCTGGCCTTCGCACCCGGCATCCGCAAACTCACAACGGAAAGCCGACTACTCCTCGCAGGCGCCCTCGCCTTCCCCGTGCCCGCCATCCTCGCGATCACCACCTGGATCCAAACCGGCTGAAGACGCCGTACCGGGCCCGGGCGTGATGGCACGCTGATGAACCGGGAGCATTCGGAGGTGTCAGCCGTCCGACGGTCCGTCCGGCCAGCCCGGTCCAACAACGCGGCCGGTCGTGTGGGCCGGGCACGTCGTCCTGGTCCGCGCCGTAACCGCGCCGCGCACCAGCTGGCGGCTCATGCGCGCCTCAGCCACCGAGACGCCGGCACCGGAGCGAGGCCACAAACGCGCGGTTCACGGTGTTCCAGGCCCTGGTCGCCGTCGGGATCGGACACGAGCGGGCGGACGAGATCACAGCCGAGCCCTTCGCCGCCTCATCCTCGAATGATCAGTGGGCCACAATGGGCCCGCGTTATCGGTTGCCGGTGAGAGGTACCAATTGAGTAGGTTGCTGGACGTTTGCGAGACGACTGTCTCCCCGAGTTATCGCCTGTTTGGGCTGGTCGACACAACCATGGGGGCGGAAACGTTCGATCATGACGCGAACAGATCGAAGTGGCTGCTGGCAGGGCCGGGGTTGGTGTATCTGCAGGTTCCCCCGCAGGTGGTTAAGACGGCGATACGTATGGAGTCGTGGACCACCCCACCCGCGCTGCCGCCCGGTCAGTGGGCGGGGCATGAGGAGGTCGAGGTGGACCTTCCCGAGGGGGAGCTTGGTCTGCAGACTGTCGATTGCGGGCTCAGTGAGATTCCGCTGGTGTTGCCGTCGCCGGGCACTTACCGGATGCGGTGGCAGTGGGTGTTCAACCCGGACACGGGTCCTTTCACCTCTCCTCTGCAGGGTTGTTCCGACGTGCTGGTCACGCCCGGTGGTCATGAAGCCGCTCTGGGCGGGGAGGATCAGTTTTGTCTGGTGCAGATCTGGCGGACTGCCACCGCTTGAACCGCGTTGAGCGGCGGCCTGCTTCCTGGTTATCCGCCGAGTCGATGTAGCGGACGGATAAGGGGGTGGCGAGTCACCGCACGACTCACGTGGCGAACTCACGGGTCCAGGTGGGCCGCAGCAGGTGTTGGGGAGGTAGGTCAGAGCCGTCACCAGGGCTTCGTTGAAGGCCTGTTCCTCCCGGCGTGGATAGAGCTGGAAGAGCTCCAGCGACGGGTAAATGATCTTCTTCATCAGTTCTGTGGCGGCGATACGGGCGCGCTGGGAATCGGTGCCGGTGACCGCGGCGAACAGGGTGTCTCCGCGCCGGACCATGCCTGCCGGGTGGTCATCACGGTCGAGCATGATTGACAGGGGCATGACTATTGTCTAGGTTGCCCTGCGGCCGCGGTGTCGCACTGACCCCCGCCCTCCTTGGGAGGATGCACATGGTCACATCGTTCGTCAGTCATCGCGCCCTCGACGGCGGGACGTACCACCTGGAAGGCGATCTCGACCTCGAATCGCCCTGTACGTCGGCTGTCGAGGTGGTGGTCGGCGGTCGGCTGGTCGAGTTCACCGCCGGGCCGGTCTCTTTGGGGGACGATGTCGCCGCTTCTCTGGGTCTCGAGTCACCCGAGTCCGAACTCACCTTCCAGAAGGGCACGCTGCGCGTCTTCCAGTCGGTCGAGCGCGAGCCGCGTTCAGGGCTTGTGGAACGGCCGTCGCTCGTCGTGTGGTGCGGCCGGCGCCACGCACTCGTGACCCGGCTGTACGGGCTGAGCGTGGCCGAGGTGCTCGAGCTGCTCCGGGCGGTGCGTATCGAGGAGACGGAGCACGGGCTCACCCTCCAGCCGGATCGGTCGGCCGGAAGCGCCTTCGCGCGGCCCGCGACCGTGATCAAGGAGGTGCCGGGGCTCGGGCTGCTGGAGCTGTCCCGGCGTACGAAGGAGCACACCGCCCAGTTGCCTCCCTGGAAGGGGGTGAGGGTCGCGTCGGGTGAGCTGTTCCGCGACACGCTCTCCGACGGCAGTCCGTTCTTCGTGCTCTCCTCCACCGAGATCTGGGCCACGCTCGTGCCGCTGACGTCGACTCAGGTCGAGCGAGTGCCCGAGCTCGTCGGGCGGCTCGCGCTGCGGCACACCGGGTGAGGCGGCGGTGATCAGCTTCTACGGCGGACTGACCGCCTCGATCGTCGTGCTGACCCTGTTCATCGGTGTGGGTTCGCACGCCGCCCGTCCGGCCGCCCTGGACGAGGCGCTGCGGGCGCACGGTGTGCTGGGTGCGCGACTTCGCCGGTTCGCCGCCGTCGTCATGCCCTTCGTGGAGGGTGCCTTGGGGGTGGGCGGCGCGATCGCGCTGCTGACGGGTCACCAGCGAGGGCTGCAGGCCGTACTCGCCGTGGGGACCGCCCTGTTCGGGCTCTACGCCGGTTACACGCGGCACGTTCTCGCCCTCGGCCGCGGAGGGCCGTGCGGGTGTTCACACCAGGATGTGCCCCTGAGCCGCTGGGTGACCCGGCGGGCCGTGGCCCTCGCGGGGCTCGCGCCGGCCGGCGCGGTCCTCGCCGGGGCCGGGCCCGTACAGCTCTCCGCGGGGGAGCTGCTCACACTGCTGCTCGCGGCTCCTGCCTGCGCCGTGCTGCTGTGGTCCCTGCCCGCCGCCATGCACGAGCCGGCCAGGGCCGCCGTGCACCGGACTGCCGAAGGAGTGTAGACGCGATGGACTTCACCACCAGCGCTGTGATCGCCTCGTGGGCGGCGATCGCGCTGCTCGCGCTGGTCGTCTCGGGGTTGATCAGGCAGGTGCACCAACTGTCACGAACGCAGCAGCACCCCGGGCGGGTGGGCGTCGCACCCGGCGCCTCGGCACCCGGGCTCGATCCGGCCGCGCTCGACGGTCTCCTGACGCCGGGGCGCGCCGCGCTGCTGCTCTTCCTCGACGCCGACTGCCGCACCTGCGGAGACGTGCTCGCGGAGGCCCGGGCCTGGACGGTCCGCCAGGACGCCGGCGCCCCGCAGGTGCTCGGGTTCTACGCGGGTGCCGGGCCACAGGCCGAGGAAGGTGCCGTTCCGGTCAGGGATCACCGGCCGGAGCTGTTCGCCGCGTACGACATCCCCGCCACCCCCTATGCGGTGGTCATCGATCCGGAGGGCCGGGTCTCCCGTTCGGAGCCGCTCGGTTCACCCACCGCGCTGCTGCGGTTGCTCGACGACATCCAGCCCGCGACGCCGAGGAGCCTGCCGTGACTTCACTGGACGACGTACCCACGCTGCGCCACTCCGGGAGCGGTGGCCGCCGGCCCCGGACCAGACGCGGGGCTCTGCCGTCCTTCGCGCCGTCCAGGCGCACCATGTTGCAGGCGGCGACCGCCGCGGGCTTCGCCGCGCTGGGGGTGTTCACCGCCGCCCGGCAGGCGTACGCCGACGGCTACGACATCTGGACGGGTGCCTGCCCGAGCTACGCCACCGATCACAACTGCTCCCCGGGCTGCGGGCCCAGCACCATCTACGCCGACGCGTGCGTGACGTCGGGGACGAACACCGGCTTCCACCGGACGGACGGCGTCACCTGGACGCTCCGGCCCAACCAGTGCTACGCCGGTACCTACGACGGCTGGCTGTGGCGCTACAGCGCGGCGTGCGGCAGTTGCGGCTGCGGTATCGAGCGGCGATGCCACGACGGGTACCGCGACACCGGCTCCGGCTGGGTGAAGTCCATCTGCCGCTGGACCACCGACTGCGACTGCCCCGGCTCCCTCAGCTGGCCCACCCTCGGTCGCGGCGCCACCGGGCCCGACGTCCACACCGTCCAGCACCTGCTCACCCACCACGGTCATCCGGCGACCGCCGACGGCATCTTCGGACCGGACACCGAGGCGCAGGTCGACGCGTTCCAGTCGGCGAACGGACTCAGCCCCACGGGCAGCGTCAGTCCGGCCACCTGGCCGGTACTGGTCGTCACCGTGCGCCAGGGAAATGTGAACGATGCCGTACGCGGCGCCCAGCGGCAGCTCAACAAGCACGGCGCCGCACTGACGGTCGACGGCAACTTCGGTTCGGCCACCCGGCAGTCCGTCGTCTCGTTCCAGTCCCTGCACGGTCTGACCGCCGACGGTGTGGTCGGTCAGAACACCTGGCTCACGCTGACCGGGACGGTGTAGATGAGCGAGTCCGGCCGTCCCGCGGCCCGGCCGAGCGGCGCCCGTACCGTACGGGCGCCGCTCACCGATCCCGTCCTGCCGCTCGCGGTCCTGGGGATCGCGGCGGTCGCCGCCGCCCTCTACTCCCCCATGCTGACCTGGGCGGTCACCGGCGGTCTGGCCGGCTACTCGCTCTCCGGCTCCGTTTGAACGCGCAACAGCGCGTTCGCGCTGGCCTCGCCAGGTTGGCGAGCAACGTACAGACAGGCGCTGGTACTCGGCGTGTTCACCGCCGGTCTGCTGGCCGGCGGAGTGCTGACGGCCGGAGTGCTGTGGCTCCTGTCCGGTCTCTTCACTCCGCTTCCGGCCGGGGTGCGGCAAGGGCTGATCGTGGCCGTCGCACTGCTCGCCGCGCTGCGTGACGCGGGCAAGGTGTCGCTACGGCTGCCGCAGAACGCCCGGCAGATACCGCAGGACGTACTGCGCCGTCATCTGGCGCGTGGCGCCCTGCAGTTCGGCTTCGAGCTCGGTACGGGCGTGCGGACCTATGTCTCGGCGAGTGCGCCGTACGCCCTGGCGGTCGCGGTGCTGCTGTCCGGCGGCTCCTACGTGCCCGCGCTGGCGGCCGGGCTCGGCTTCGGCGCGGGGCGGGCGCTCACCCCGGCTCTGCGCAGGCTCTCCGGAGACGGGGAGCGCTGGGACGGGCTGCTCGCGCGGCGGCTGAGCGGCACGACGGTCCTGTGCTCCGTGCTGATCGCCGCCGCCGCCTGTGCGATCTTCCCCTAGCGTCGTCGTCCGATGCCGTGGCAGGGCACAACAGCCTTGGCCTGCGGGGCAGTTGCGCCGGAGGTCTGGTCCTGTGGCAGATGGTGGCGGTGTGGACACGCGACGGTCAAGAACGCCAAACTCGCCTCTGCCCGTACGCGGGGACGCGGGAAAGGCTCATCACGGAGGTGCGATGTTCAGGCGTTCAAGGCGACTCGGTCGTCATTGTCATGACCATGACGGCCATCCGTGGGCCGACACACCAGCCGCTCCTGGTCGGCGCCGCCCGATCGCGGTGTCTGAACGGCACGTTCCGACGCGTGCCTTGCCCGCCCCTCTCCCCCACTTTCTTTCCCACTTTTCGAGTAGGAGTGCTCTGATGTCGTCCCGCACCCCCTGGCGCGCCCGCGCCGGAACGGCCCTGCTGGCGGTGCTCGCCAGTATCGGCGCGTTCGCCGTCCCCGGCTCAGCCGTGGCCGATTCCCCGTCCGAGAGCCTCCAGACCGTCACCTACCACGGCTACCGCATCGCGGTCCCCGCCGAATGGCAGGTGGTCGATCTGGCCGAGGACCCGCGCGCCTGTCTCCGGTTCGACAGACCCGCCGTCTACCTGGGCGAGCCCGCCGACCAGAACGACTGTCCCTCCGGAGTCGTCGGCCGTACGGCGGGCATCGTCGTGGAGCCCATCACCGCCCGCTCCGCGGGCCAGTCGACGGCGGCGACCGCGCGGACCCAGCGCGGCAAGGCCACCGCCCCGACCGCCGCGTCCAGCAACGACACCATCCAGATCGCGGTCGAGGACGCCGGCGTCCTCGTGACCGCCGCCCACACTCCGGGGACCGAGAGCCTGGTGCGGGACATTCTCGCCTCGGCCGACCTCACCGAGGGCGCCGAGCGCACCGTACTGCCCCGCGCCGCTCAGCGGTCCGACGCCGCCCCCCTGGCCGCGGCGGGGCCGCAGCCGGGCAGCTACCTGGGCAAGGGCTTCGACGCCTGCGCCGCGCCCTCGCAGGCCGCCATGAACGCCTGGCAGACGAGCTCGCCGTACAGCGCGGTCGGCGTCTACATCAGCGGCTCGTTCCGGGGCTGCTCCCAGCCGAATCTGACGGCGAGCTGGGTGACCGCCCAGACCGGCAACGGCTGGCGTCTGTTCCCCATCGACGTCGGCCGCCAGGCACCGTGCACCAGCTACTCGCTGAAGATCTCCACCGATCCGGCCACGGCCAAGTCCCAGGGAGTCACCGCCGCCGCCGGCGCCATCACCGCGGCGTCGAACCTCGGCATCCCGGCGGGCAGCGCCATCTACAGCGACATCGAGGCGTACACCTCCACGGCCTCCTGCAAGGCGTCGGTGATGTCGTACCTGTCGGGCTGGACCGAGCGGCTGCACACCAGCGGCTATCTGTCGGGCCTCTACTCCAGCGCCGCCTCCGGCATCAAGGACGCCGCCAGCGAGTACAACAACGGTGCGTATACGCGCGTCGACCACCTCTTCTACGCGTGGTGGAACGGCGCCGCCGACACCAACACCGGTTCCTACGTGCCGTCCAACTACTGGTCCAACCACCAGCGGATCCACCAGTACGCGGGTGAGGTCACCGAGTCCTACGGCGGCTATTCGATCAACATCGACCGCGACTACCTGGACGTGGGCAACGGCACTCCGCCGCCGGCCAGTTGCACCGGGGCGAACTACAACTTCACCGCGTACAGCACCGTCCAGAGCGGCTCGTCCGGAGACCAGGTCAAGGCGGCCCAGTGCCTGCTCGACGCCGCCGGCTTCGACCCCGGCACCCCGGACGGGATCTTCGGGTCCGCCACCGCCACCGCCGCCCGGAACTTCCAGACCAGCAAGGGACTCACGGCGGACGGTGCGGTCGGCGCGAAGACCTGGACGGCTCTGCTGTCCCGCGGATCCACCCCGACCGTCCAGAACGGGTCGTCGGGCGAGGCCGTCACCCGGCTGCAGCGCGCACTGACCGCCGCGCTCGGCCGGACCGTGGGCATCGACGGCGCCTTCGGCTCGGGCACCGCCCAGGCCGTACGCGACTACCAGTCCTCGCGCGGGCTCGGCGCCGACGGCATCGTCGGGCCGGCCACCTGGAGCGCCCTTCAGTCGGGGAAGTGAGCAGGTGGGTGAGCCGAGAAGCGAACAGGAAAGTGAAGAGAAAAGTGAGGCAGGAATCGTGAAGCGACTCGCACGCGTCATCACGCTGTTCACCGCGACAGCGGCCCTGCTCTTCGGACTTGGCGTCCCCGCGCACGCCTTCCCGCAGGCCGCGTTCCCGCTGGCGAGCAGCGGCAGCCGGGGCTCCGACGTCGTCGCGCTGCAGCACCTGCTCGCCGCGCACGGCCGCACCGTGACGGTGGACGGCGTCTTCAGCTCGGGCACGCAGAGCGCCGTGGTGGGCTTCCAGCAGTCCAAGGGGCTGGCCGCGGACGGCATCGTCGGGCCCGCCACCTGGGGCGCGCTCGCCATCACCGTACGGCAGGGCGACAACGGCCCGGCGGTGAAGGCCCTCCAGTCGCTGCTCAATGCCAAGAGGGGCGCCGGCCTCTCGGTCGACGGGGCCTTCGGAGCCGCCAGCAACTCCGCCGTCCGTACCTTCCAGACCCACGCCGGAATCGGCGCGGACGGCGTCGTCGGGCCGACGACCTGGCAGAACCTGCTGTGGCACTACGAGAACATCGACTTCGGCGGCAGCTCGATGTGCGCGCAGAGCCCCGACGGCAACGCGGGCGCCCACTGGGCGACAGCCGGCGCCGTCGGTCAACTGGAGGCCGCCGCCGCCACGTTCGCCACCACCGGCAACGGCAAACTGCCGGTCGGTGACGCGGGCTTCGAGCACGGCGGGTCCATCCCCGGCCACGGCAGCCACCAGGTCGGGATGGACATCGACGTGTGGCCGATCCGCACCGACTCGGCGCAGTGCACCGCGGGGCGTATCACCTGGCAGTCGAGCACCTACGACCGCGCGGCCACCCGCAGGCTCGTGCAGGAGATCCGGGCGAAGGCCCCCGGCCATGTCCAGCTGATCTTCTTCAACGATCCGCAGCTGATCGCGGAAGGACTGACCATGAGCTACCCGAACCACGACAACCACCTGCACATCCGCTACAAGTAGCGGCCGGGCCGCGGGCCTTCGGGTCCGCGGCCGTCCGCAGCGCTCAGCGGATCACCAGCGTGGTGCCGGCCACGGCGGGCACCAGTTCCCCGATGACCGGATGTCCGGGGATCTCGCCAGCGACCAGCAGTCCGCCGGAGGTCTGCGCGTCGGCGAGCAGTTGCAGTTGGTCCTCACCCGCCCGTCCCGCGTCCAGGTGCGGACGCACCCAGTCGAGATTGCGGCGGGTGCCTCCGCTGACGTATCCGGCCCGCAGCGACTCCCGGGCACCGTCGAGTACGGGGACGGCGGCGGCGTCCACCACGGCCGTGACGCCGCTGGCCCGGGCCAGTTTGTGCAGATGGCCGAGCAGACCGAATCCGGTCACATCGGTGGCGCACACGGCGCCGGCCTCCAGGGCGGCGGCACTGGCCTTGTCGTTGAGGGCCGCCATGGCGGCGACGGCGTGCGCGAAGACCTCGCCCGTCCGCTTGTGGCGGTTGTTGAGAATCCCGACGCCCAGCGGTTTGGTCAGAGTCAGCGGCACGCCGGGCCTGCCCGCGTCGTTGCGCAGGAGCCGGTCCGGATCCACCAGGCCGGTGACGGCCATTCCGTAGAGCGGTTCCGGGCTGTCGATGCTGTGGCCGCCGCCGACGAGGCAGCCGGCGGCACGGGCGACGTCGAGCGCTCCTGCCAGGACCTCCCCGGCCAGCTCCGCGGGCAGTACGTCACGGGGCCAGCCCAGCAGGTTGAGCGCGACGAGCGGCCGGCCGCCCATCGCGTAGACGTCGGACAGGGCGTTGGCCGCGGCGATTCGGCCCCAGTCGCGGGCGTCGTCGACCACGGGCGTGAAGAAGTCGGCCGTCGACACCACGGCGGTGCCGTCTCCGGTGCGCACCACGGCGGCGTCGTCGCCGTCGTCGAGGCCGACCAGCAGCCGGTCCTCGTCGCCGCCCAGGGTCTGTCCGGGGCTCGGGGCCTGTCCGGGGCTCGGGGTCTTTCCGGGGCTCGGCGGTGGCAGGAGTCCCGCGACCATCGCCTCCAGCTCCCCCGGAGGGATCTTGCAGGCGCAGCCGCCGCCGCGTGCGTAGCTGGTC
>NZ_MDCR01000258.1 GCF_001723055.1 Streptomyces niveus | reverse complement strand
CCGTCGGCGGTTGTGCCCGTCGTACGTCGGCAGGTGTCAGCGGTGGTCGCGAGGTGGGTCAGTTGCCCACGGCGCGGCGCTTGCGCGCGGCCCACGTGATGCCCGCACCGGCCACGAGTATGACGGCGGCGGCGCCCGCGATCAGCGGGGTCGTGCTGGAGGAGCCCGTCTCGGCGAGGTCGTCACCGGCGGGGCTCGGCTGCGACGAGGGGACCTCGGCCGCGGCGGTCGTCTTGCTCGGCTCCGGCTCCGGCTTCGCCTCGGACGGCGTGGGCGTCGGCTCGGTCGGCGGCGTCGTGGACGGCTCCGGCTCCGGCTCGGTGCCCTCGCAGACCGGCGCGGTCTTGGTGTCGTCGAGCGAACCGTCGTTGCCCGAACCGTCCACCACCACGAGGTGGAGCGACAGTTCCTTGGTGTGCTCGGGCAGTTCGATCTTCTTGTGGAACTCGCCGCCGAACTTCTCGGTGGGCAGCAGGTCCTTGCCGTCGACCGTCAGGGTCACCGTGTTCTCTTTGTCGGCGGTGTAGTTGACGAGATCGACGCTCACCTCCGAGCAGGTCACGGCCCAGGCCGGGGTGTGCGCCACCGCCGGGGCGACGAAGAGGCCGACGCCGAGCGCGCTCGCCGCCGCGACCGTCACGAGCGCCCCGGGGCGTCGCCACGATCTGTTGAATACTGTCACTGAATCCTCCGCATGGACTGCGCCGCCCAGGATGACGGCGCGGGCGCACAGTATCGCCATTCGAGACCGACTCCCCACGCACCCCTACCGACTTGACCGTCTCATGGGGCTGTCGTGTCTGAAATCGGTGGCCGCACCACTTTGCTCGCTCCCGGCCCCTTGCCGCGCCACCGCCTCGTTTGTAACTTGGCGCAGATGCTTCGTAGGAAGCGCTTTCTGTGTGGTCGGAGAAGAATGTCCGAGCCGTACGTCCGAGCCGATGAGGTGAGCGGGATGCCCAAGCCCGGAAAAACAGGGAGAACAGCCAGACGCCGACTGGCCGTCGCGGCGGGGGTGTTGCTGATGACCCTGGTCGTACCCCCGGCGTCCGCGCGGGAGGACGGGCCGATCGCCGATCCGCTGCCCGACCCGACGCTCTCCGAAATTGGCCTGGTTCTTGACGAATTCTCGACGCTCCCCAGGTCGGCGCCTCTGCCGCCGCCGACCGACGACCGGCTGAAACGCTGGGCGCGGATCAACTTCGTCGGTGAAGTCCCCGACGGAACAGGCCGGTTGTACGTCCCCGACCTCAACGGCAAGATGTATCTGCTCAACAGCACCGGCACGCCTACCGAGTATCTGGACGTCGGCGCGGCCGTCGGCCCCGACTTCTGGTCCCACCAGGGCCTCGGCAGCGGCTTCGGATTCGTCGCGTTCCACCCGGACTTCGCCGAGAACGGCAAGTTCTACACCGTCCACACCGAAGCCAGGGACGCCCTCAAGAAACGCCCCGACCTGCCGTCCGGCGGTGTCACGGTCGTCCACAGCGTGGTCACCGAGTGGACCGCCACCGACCCGGGCGCCACGACCTTCGCGGGCTCCCGCCGCGAGGTGATGCGGCTCGGCTTCCAGGGCACGCTCCACACCATCCAGGAGATCAACTTCAACCCCAACTCCCGTCCGGGGGATCAGGATTACGGCCTCCTCTACATCGCGGCCGGCGACGGCGGCGCGGGCTGGCGCAGCTCGGTGCCACAGGACCTGTACGTACCTCAGGGCAAGATCCTGCGCATCGACCCGGCCGGCCACAACGGCCCCGGCGGCAAGTACGGCATCCCGCCGTCCAACCCCTTCGTGCACCGGCAGTACGTGCTCGGTGAGATCTACGCGTACGGCTTCCGCGACCCGCACCGGTTCAGCTGGGACGCCGGCGGCAGCGGCCAGTTGTTCGTCGGGAGCATCGGGGAGCACCGCATCGAGTCCGTGTACGACGTCAGGGCCGGCGACAATCTGGGCTGGAGCGACCGCGAGGGACCCTTCGAGTACCGCAAGGAGGGGAACCCGACCTGCGGCGTCTACCCACTCCCGGAAGACGACGCGAGCTACGGCTACACCTATCCCGTCGCGGCCTTCGACCACGTCCCGCCGCCGTCCACGCCGTGCGCCGACAGCGGCAACGCCCTGATCGGCGGCTTCGTCTACCGGGGCACGAAGATCCCCGAGCTGCGCGGCAAGTACGTCTACGGCGAAGGCGTCGGCGGCCGGATCTTCTACTCCGACGTCGCGGAGATGCGCCGTGGCGGGCCGCTCGCCGAGGTCCACCAGTTCAAGGTCCTCGACACCACCGGCGCCACGACCTCGATGGCGGAGCTGGCCGGGGACGACCGGGTCGACCTGCGGTTCGGCATGGACCTCGACGGTGAGCTGTTCGTCCTCGCGAAGGCCGACGGCACCATCTGGAAGGTGACCGATGCGCGCTGACCCCTCGGGGCGCCGCGCCGCCCGCACCCCGGGGCGCCGCGCCGCCCTCACTCTCGCACTCGCCACGACCCTGCTGGCCACGGCGTTCGCCCCGGCGGGCGATCCCACGGACGGGGCGGATCCGGTGAGCGTGCCGCGCCCCGTCGCCGCGTACGACTTCGAGCACCCCGTCCCCGGGGACTACGCCCGCGAACGGGACCGGGGCCTGTCGGGGACCACGCTCGACCTCGTCAACGGCGGGGCCCAGGCGCGCGTGCGGGACGACGAACGGCGCGGCCATGTGCTGCGTACGCGCCAGGTCTCGCCCACGGTCCGGGGCAACGACGACTGGAAGGCCGGGGTGTACGGCCCGCAGGGGGTGCCCACCCTGGGCGCCTTCAACGGGGCGCGGCAGGCCACCGTCATGGGCTGGTTCAAGATGACCGCCGACAATCCCGCGCCGAACTCCGGCACCCCCGACCCGGACGACCGCTACAACGCCATCGGCCTCGCCGGGATCCTCTCCGGCACCTCGCAGGGCCACGACGTACGCGCCCTGCTCGAACTCATCACGGTCGACGGCGAGATGAAGGTCGTCGCGCTCGGCCGCCGCCTGGACGGCGGGAGTTCGCAGACGTTCGCCGCCGACGCCGGCTGGCGCGACATCCTGCCCCCGGACACCTGGGTCTTTCTGGCCGCGACGTTCGACTTCGACAAGGGCACCATGGCGCTGTACCGCGACGCCCGCCCGCTGCCCGGCCGGTACGTCGTACCCGGCGACCCGTGGGCGGTGGACGGACCACCGGAACCGGACACCGCCTCGCCCACCGACCCGCGCGGCATCAAGATCGGCGGCAGCTATCCGCAGAACACCCAGGAGGGCAATCCCTGCGACTGCCGGATGGACGACCTGACGTTCTTCGACCGGGCGCTCACGCCCGCCGAGATCAGGTCGCAGTACCGGCGGACCGGAGGATAATAGAGGTCTACGGGGGCAGCCGACCTTACGACCCGACACTCCACCGTCCGGAGTCGAACGTGAGCCGTTCCCGCATCGTCGTCGTCGGAGCCGGATTCGCCGGCTTCGAGGCCGCCCGTACGCTGTCACGGCGCGTAAGGGAAAAGGCCGAAGTCGTCCTGCTCAACCCGACCGACTACTTCCTCTATCTCCCGCTCCTGCCCCAGGTGGCCGCCGGAATCCTGGAACCGCGCCGGGTGACCGTCTCCCTCGCCGGCGCGCTGCCCCGCGTACGCGTCGTGCTCGGCGAGGCCGGCCACGTCGACCTGGAGAAACGGCTCGTGCGCTACACGGGCCCCGAAGGCGAGCGGGGCGAGCTGACGTACGACCGGCTCGTCCTCGCCGTCGGCAGCGTCAACAAACTGCTGCCGATCCCGGGCGTCGCCGAGTACGCGCACGGCTTCCGGGGCCTGCCCGAAGCCCTGTACCTGCGCGACCACGTCACCCGCCAGATAGAGCTCGCCGCCTCCGGAGACCCCGCCCTGGCCACGACCCGCACCACCTTCGTGGTGGTCGGCGCGGGCTACACCGGCACCGAGGTCGCCGCCCAGGGCAAGCTCTTCACCGACGCCCTGATCCGCAAACAGCCCGGCTGGGAACGCAGGCTCAGCCCCCGCTGGCTGCTCCTCGACATCGCGCCCCGCGTCCTGCCCGAGCTGGACAGCAAGCTGTCCGACACCGCCGACCGGGTGCTGCGCGGGCGCGGCGTCGACGTCCGCACCGGCACCTCCGTCACCGAGGCCACCCACAAGGGCGTCCACCTCGACGACGGGGACTTCATCGAGACCCGGACCCTCGTCTGGTGTGTCGGCGTACGGCCGGACCCCCTGGTCGCCGAGGTCGGACTGCCCGTCGAACAGGGCCGGCTGCTGGTCGATCCGCAGCTGCGCCTGCCCCGCCACCCCGAGGTCTTCGCCTGCGGCGACGCCGCCGCCGTACCCGATCTGACCAGGCCCGGCGAGTACACCCCCATGACCGCGCAGCACGCCGCCCGCCAGGGCAAGGTGGCCGGCCGCAACGTCGCCGCCTCCCTCGGGTACGGGGACTGGCAGACGTACGCGCACCACGATCTCGGCTTCCTCGTCGACCTCGGCGGCATCAAGGCCGCGGCCAACCCCCTCGGGGTACCGCTCTCCGGCGCGCTCGCCGGGGCCGTCACCCGCGGCTACCACCTGGCGGCCATGCCGGGGAACCGGGTGCGTGTCGCGACGGACTGGATGCTCGACGCCGTACTGCCCCGGCAGGCCGTACAGCTCGGGCTCGTACGCTCCTACACGGTGCCGCTCGACACCGCGTCCCCCGAACTGGCGAGGGTCCCCGGCGGGCCTCGTAAGGAGTGAGACATGGCGCAGGAATCGCTGACACCCAGGGAGATCGCCGACCGCCTGGCCGCGCTGCCCGAGTGGTCCGTGGAGGACGGCAAGATCGCCCGCAGCTACCGGCTGGCCGACCACTTCGCCGCGACGGCGATGGTGGTGCATGTCGCCGGGATCCAGCAGGAGCTGAACCACCACTCCGATCTCACCCTCGGCTACAACACCGTGGACATCGCGGTGAACTCCCACGACGTGGGCGGCATCACCGACCGGGACTTCGACCTGGCCGCACGGGTCGAGGAGATCGCGCCCACGCACGGCGCGAGCTGAGAACCGGACTCCCCGCCGCGCGTCTAATCTGACCGGTGTGGACGCACTCGCCGGACTTCTCGACGGACCCCGGGCCCGCGGGGCCTTCCTGCTGCGCATGGTGATGGAACCGCCGTGGTCCGTACGGATCGAGGACCACGCCCCGCTCTGTCTGATGTGCGTCACCCGCGGCGAGGCGTGGATCGTCCACGACACCCACCCGGAACCCGTCCTGGTGCGCCCCGGCGACATCGCGATCGTGCGTGGGCCGCAGGCGTACACCGTCACCGACGTCCCCGGCGGTACGCCGCACGCTCTCATCGGCCCCGGCGGCACCTGCCACACCCTGCGCGGTGAACCGCTCGCGCAGTCCATGCGCCTGGGCGTACGGACCTGGGGCAACGCCCCCGACGGATCGTCGACGGTGCTCGTCGGCACCTACCAGATGGCCGGCGAGGTCAGCCGACGGCTGCTCGACGCGCTGCCCGACGTGCTGCGTCTGCCCGCCGACGCGTGGAACTGTCCACTGCTGCCGGTCCTGGACGAGGAGATCTCACGCGACGACCCCGGCCAGAGCGTCGTACTGGACCGGGTGCTCGACCTGCTGCTTATCGCCGCGCTGCGCACCTGGTTCTCCCGCCCCGACGCGGCGGCGCCCGGCTGGTACCGGGCGATGGGCGACCCCGTCGTGGGCCAGGCGCTGCGGCTGCTCCAGAACGAGCCCGCCCACCCCTGGACCGTCGCGTCGCTCGCCGCCAGGTGCGGGGTCTCCCGCGCGGCGCTCGCCCGCCGCTTCACCGCGCTGGTGGGGGAGTCGCCGATGGCGTATCTCGCCGACTGGCGGCTGTCGTTGGCCGCCGACCGGCTACGGGAGACGGACGCCACGGTCGAGTCGATCGCCCGACAGGTCGGCTACGGCGGCTCGTTCGCGCTGAGCACGGCGTTCAAGCGGGTACGGGGCATCAGCCCGCAGGAACACCGCGCGGGTAAACCGGAGTTGGCGGCCGGGGGATAGCCCCAACCCGCCTTCGGGTGCCGCCCCGAGTGACGGGCAACGGGGCCGCTGGGACAGTTCGAGCATGAACCTGACCAGCTCAACGGGCCCCGCCCGTACCCGTATCGACACCGGCGACCTCGCGGCG
>NZ_MDCR01000257.1 GCF_001723055.1 Streptomyces niveus | reverse complement strand
CGCGGCGGACCCGGTGGCGGGGCCAACAGTCTTCATACGACGATCATTTCACCTCTTGCCCCAGCAGCGTGCGGCGATCAGAATCTTGCCCCGGAGGCGTTGGGCGGGCTGGTGCCCCTCCCGATCTTCAAAATCGGTGTGGTCCGGCAACCGGGCCAGGCGGGTTCGATTCCCGTCCGCCTCCGCTGACTTCGATCGGGGTGCACGGTGGCGGACAAGACGCGGCAGCCGCCGGCGGACACCCGGCGGCAGGTGCCGAGCGCCACGGTGCTGCTCGGCGACCCCCGGCTGGGCGAAGCGTTGGCACGGCTGGGCAGGCCCCTCGTCAAGGCCGCCGTCGCCATTGCCCAGCAGGCCGTACGCGAGGGGCGGATCGGCCCGGGTGACGCGGTCCATGCCGCTCTCGCCGCGCTTCCCGCGCGGGCGGTCGGCCTGAGCCCCGTACACAACGCCACCGGCGTGGTGCTGCACACGAATCTGGGACGCGCCCCGCTGTCGCGGGCCGCTCTGGAGGCGATGGCGGCGGTCGGCGGATACACCGACGTCGAGCTGGACCTGGGGACCGGCAGACGAGCGCCGCGCGGCCGCGGCGCCATGGCGGCCCTCCGGGAGGCGGTGCCGGCCGCGGAGGATGTCCATGTCGTCAACAACGGGGCCGCCGCCCTGGCCCTGGCGGCGGTGACGCTGGCCCCGGGGCGCGACATCCTGCTCAGCCGGGGCGAGTTCGTGGAGATCGGCGACGGCTTCCGGATACCCGAACTGCTGGCCTCCTGCGGTGCCCGGATACGCGAGGTCGGGACCACCAACCGCACCCGTCTCTCCGACTACGCGGACGCCGTCGGCCCGGACACCGGCTTCATCCTCAAGGTTCATCCGTCGAACTTCACGGTGAGCGGCTTCACCCAGGAGGTGGACGCCGGTGAACTGGCCTCGCTGGGCCTGCCCGTGGTGGTCGACATCGGCTCCGGCCTCCTCACGCCCGACCCTGTGCTGCCGGACGAGCCGGACGCGGCCACGGCGCTGAACGCCGGGGCCACGCTGGTCACCGCCAGCGGGGACAAACTGCTCGGTGGTCCGCAGGCGGGGCTGGTCCTCGGCAGCGCCGGCGTCGTGGAACGGATGCGCCGCCATCCGCTGGCCCGTGCGCTGCGTGTGGACAAGTTCACCCTGGCCGCGCTGGAAGCGACACTGCGCGGGCCCGAGCCACCCGTGCACGCGGCCGTACACATGCCGCTCCGGCAGCTGCGCGTCCGCACGCTGGGTCTGGCCGAGGACGTGGCGCGCCACGGTCTGGACGCGCGTGTCGTGCCCTGCGAGGCGGTGGTGGGAGGAGGTGGTGCGCCCGGGACCGTCCTGCCGTCCTGTGCGCTCAGTCTCCCCGCCGGCCTGGCGACGCCGCTGCGCACCGGTGAACCGGCTGTGCTCGGCCGGGTGGTGCGGGGGCGGCTGCTGCTGGATCTGCGATGCGTACCGCAGGCGTGCGACGGCGAGATCCTTGCCGCGGTGCTGCGCGCGGCGGGGCTGTGATCGTGCGGGTCATCGCGACGGCGGGGCATGTCGACCACGGCAAGAGCACACTGATCGAGGCGCTGACCGGCAGCCACCCCGACCGGCTGGCGGAGGAGCGGCGCCGTGGTCTGACCATCGACCTGGGCTTCGCGTCGACGGATCTGCCGTCGGGCGAACGGCTCGCGTTCATCGACGTGCCGGGTCACGAGAGGTTCGTCCCGACCATGCTGGCCGGCGTGGGGTCGGTGCCCGCCGTGCTGTTCGTCGTCGCCGCCGACGAAGGCTGGATGCCGCAGTCCGCCGAGCACCTCGCCGCCGTGGACGCCCTGGGTGTACGGCACGCACTGCTGGCCGTCACCCGTTGCGATCTGGCCGACCCGGGCCCCGCCACGGCGCAGGCGCTGGAGCGGATCCGCTCAAGTACCCTCGGCGACGTCGAGGCGGTGGCCGTCAGCGCCCGTACCGGCACGGGCCTTGTGGAGCTGCGCGCCGCCCTCGGGCGGCTGGCCGCGCAACTGCCGGACGGGGACCCCGAATCCCCGGTGCGGCTGTGGATCGACCGGGCCTTCGGTGTGCGCGGCAGCGGGCTGGTGGTCACCGGCACGCTCGGTGCGGGGCGGATCCGCCGGGGCGATGTCCTGGTGACCGCCCGGACGGGCCGTCGCGTGCGCGTCAGGGCTCTGCAGGCCCTCGGTGAGGAGACCGATCTGGTGCGGGCCACCGCCAGGGTCGCCGTCAACCTCAGGGACCTCGACAAGGAGTCGACGGGCCGCGGCGACGCCCTGCTCACCCCTGAGAGCTTCCTCCCCAGCCTCCGCTGCGACGTGCGCCTGCGCGGCGGAACACCGGCCGCGGCGCTGCCCCGCACCGCGATAGCCCACATCGGCTCGGCGGCCGTCCCCGTACGCGTACGGCCGCTCGGCGCGGATGTCGTCCGGCTGGCCCTGCCGGCGCCGCTGCCGCTGCGTATCGGTGACCGCGCCGTGCTGCGCGATCCCGGTCTGCGGCGTGTGCTGGCCGGCGTGGAGGTGCTCGATCCCCAGCCACCGGAACTGCTGCGCCGGGGTTCTGCGGCACGGCGCGCGGCGGAGCTCGGCGACGCTCGGGGCACGCCGGACGAGGCGGCCGAGCTACGGCGCCGGCTGCTGGTCAGGCGCGGGGAGCTGACCGCGATGGGGGTGACCGTCCGTACCGCTCCGGTCGCGGGCGACTGGCTTGCGGACCCCGCCCATTGGACCGCTCTGAGGGCCCGGCTGGCCGAACTGGTCACCGCGTACATCTCCCGGCGGCCCACCGAGGAGGGCATGCCGCTGGAGGCCGCCCGGCACCGTCTGGGGCTGCCGGCCGTCTCTCTGGTGGAGGCACTGGTCACGCCTCCCCTGCGGCTGAGCCGCGGTCGTGTGACCGTCGGGACCGCGGCGCTGCCCGTTGCTGTGGCGGACGCGGTGGACCGGCTCACCGAGGAGCTCGTACGCCGGCCGTTCGCCGCGCCTCACGCCCAGCAGCTCGTGGAACTCGGCCTCGGCCGCCGCGAGCTCGCCGCGGCTGTCCGCCACGGAGCGGTGCTGCAACTCGCCGAGCATGTGGTGCTGTTGCCGGACGCACCCGCGCTGGCGGCCGACCGGCTGAGCGAACTCGACCAGCCCTTCACCGTGGGAACGGCGAGCCGCGCCCTGGACACCACCCGACGGGTCACCGTTCCCCTGCTGGAGCACTGCGACGGCCAGGGCATCACCGAGCTGCTCCCCGACAAACGCCGCCGGTGCGCGCCCCGAGGCCGGCTGGCGCCGGTCGACACACCGGCGGGCTGATCGGAAAGGACACCTCTACGGCAGTCGCCGGGCCACTGGTGCGGGTCCCGGCCCGACAAGAAGAGTTGTCCGGGCGGACCCGAGCCCCGAAGCGCGCCCTGGTCAGTCCAGACCTGCCCTGTTTGCGTAGGACCCCATCTGTGCCGCCGGGGTACAAGGTCGGTGGTGACTTGGCGGCGGGCCCGGATGGTGTTGTTGTCCGCGCGGGGCGTGGTGGTCGACCACATCGCGACGGTGACGTTCACGAGCAAGAAGATCGCCAAGCCCAAGCCCAAGCCGGCCGGGCACAGCCTTCCACTCTCGACCTGGAGCCTGGGTCAAGCTGGCCGGCTTCCTCGTCGACGAGGGTGATCGACGACATCAGCCGGGATCACCGCGTCTCACAACCCCTTCGACGACAAGGGCGGCCAGGTGTACCGGACGCGCACGCCCAGTTCGTGGAGCCAGGCGACCTCGCGGTGCCGGAGTTCGTGCGCGGGCTCCGGGGCGATGGTGCTGGGCCAGCGGACGAGTACCGCGGTGACGTCGCCCGTCTGCGCCAGCTGTCTCACCCGCTGCCACCCTCTGCGCCGGGCCGGGTCGGGCTCACCGTACGTATCGGTGACAACCTCGGCGATCGCCAGTCCGCGCTCCCGGGCGTATGCGTGGCCTTCCGTCCGCGCGCGCTGCGTTGCTCCCCCCGGCGCGACCCGGGCCCGGTCGACGCATACGTACAACACGACGTGAGGAGCGGCTTCATCGTGGGGAGTCATGGGCGCCTTCTACAGATCGATCGAGGAGGAGGGGTCCCGCCGCGCGAAGGGGACTCAGCGGTGCCGTGCGATCGCCGCCGTCGGGCGGGGCAACCGGTCCGGAGCGCGGCCGACCGGTCCCGGCCGCCCCGTCCGAGCTGTCGCCGCCGTGGGCGACACCGACTTCGGCGTCGCCCGCGGCGTCACGGGTGGGCCGTCAGCTCTGCCCAGACGACCTTTCCTCCGGCCCACGTCGAGTGCGCGGAGCCCCAGCTGTACGAGAGCTGCTGAACGAGCAACAGCCCTCGTCCGCCCTCCTGTCCGGGGCCGGCGCGGGTCTCGGGCGGGCTGACCAGGGTGTCGCTCTCGTCGTGGAGTTCGATGCGCAGGCGCCGCTCGTCGCGGGTCAGCGTGAGGCCGCACAGGACATGACGGCTGCCGGTGTGGAGTACGGCGTTCGTCGTCAGCTCGGAGACCAGCAGCACCGCGTCGCAGCATGTGTCGCCGGGCAGGTTCCAGGCACGGACCCGGTCTCGCACGGTGTCCCGGGCGGATCTGACGCTGGTGGCCAGGGCGGGCAGGCCGAACCAGTACTCCCGGCGCGACGCGGTCCCGGCTAAGGAGGAGGGCGAGGCCGGGGCTGAGGGCGTGGACAGAGTCACGGTTGTCGCCTTCCAGCGCCTTCCGGTAACGGGGCGCGGTGAGGAGGTGGGGGATGCGGGACGCAACTCGGGCGGTGAGCGGCGTACGCCGAGGCGGTCGCACGGCAGCGAGGAGGGACCGGCAAGGGCATCGATGTCGTCGCCCTGTCCGGACCGCATCTGCGCGTGATTGCTGTGACTTGACCGCTCACACGTCCACTATGCGCGCGATAGAGCTCACGCTGCAACCGACTCCCTGATAATTTCAGCAGCGCTGGTATCAGTCTGGCGTCGTCATCAAATCGCTGTCAGAATGGCTCTGTTGACGGTTCATCAGGAGGTTGGGCGTGAGCGAGGCCCGTTCCAGCACCAGCGCACCGACAGTCCTGCGCATGATCCTCGGCCGTCGGCTGCAGGAGAAGCGGGTCGCTGCCGGTGCCTCGCTGGAGGACGCGGCGAAGGCTCTGCGCGTAACCACCCTGACGATCCGCCGGCTGGAGAAGGCCGAGGTCGCTCTGAAGCCTCTCTACGCGGAGAAGCTGCTGGAGACCTTCGGCGCGGAGCGCCAGGAGATCGACGAGTTCGTCGACCTGGCGGAGCAGGCCAACAAACCCGGCTGGTGGCACTCCTATCGCGATGCCGTCCCCAGCTGGTTCACCGCCTACGTCAGCCTGGAGGCCGGCGCCAAGACGCTGCGCACGTACGAACCCCAGTACGTGACCGGGCTTCTTCAGACCCCCGACTACGCCCACGCCGTGCTGCGCGGCGGGTTGCCGAACGGCAGCGAGGAGGAGCTCGCACGCCGCGTCGAGCTGCGTCTGCGCCGCCAGAGCCTGCTGGACCAGGAGGACGCCCCCACGTTGTGGGTGGTCATGGAGGAAGCCGTCCTGCACCGGGTGGTGGGCGGCCCTCACGTGATGCGAGAGCAGCTTGAACGACTCCTGGACGTCTCGGAGTTGCCGCACGTCAGCGTCGACATCGTGCCCTTCACCGCGGGGGCGCATGTCGGCGCGTGCGCGCCGTTCACATACTTCCGGTTCGAGGAACCCGAACTGCCGGACATCGTCTACAGCGAACTCCTGTGCGCCTCGGTCTACCTGGACCAGCGCGCGGACGTGGTCTCCCATCTCGAGGCACATTCGCGTATGGCACTGCTGACGTCGTCCGAGGACAGCAAGGCGCTCCTGAACCGCATGCGCAAGGAGTACTCATGACGATCACCGATGAGGGCGTCTACAACGGCATGCCGGCGCACAGTCTCGGCGAACAGGGCTGGGAGCACCCTTGGAGCGGGCCGAACGGCGGTCAGTGCGTCGAGACGAAACAACTCGCCGACGGCCGCGTCGCCGTACGGCAGTCCACCGACCCGGCCGGCCCGGCGCTGATCTACACGCCGGAGGAGATCACCGCGTTCGTCCGGGGAGTCAAAGAGGGCTTGGCCGACCACTTGACCGCCGGATGACCCGGCGGTGAGCAGAAGGGACGACGGCACCGTCCCCGTCCCCGTTCCTGGCCCGCGGGCCGACAGACACAGGCATGAAGGGAAGAACATGACCACCAGGCAGGCCGGCCAGGATCTCGACACGAGCAAGGCGCACTCGGCCCGGATGTACGACTACTTCCTCGGCGGCAAGGACCACTTCGAGATAGACAAGGAAGCGGCCCTGGTCGCCGCCCAGGCTCACCCCGGTATCTACGTGACCGCGCGCGAGAACCGGGCGTTCATGCACCGGGCGACCCGGGTCCTGGCGCAGGAGTACGGCATCCGCCAGTGGCTCGACATCGGAACGGGCATCCCGACCGAGCCCAACCTGCACCAGATAGCCCAGTCCGTCGCGCGCGACGCCCGCGTGGTGTACGCGGACAACGACCCGCTCGTCCTGAAGTACGCCGAACGCCTCATGCGCAGCACGACCCAGGGACGCACGGCCTACGTCCAGGCCAGCGTTATCGACCCCGACGCGCTGATGGGAGCGGTGGAGGACGCGGGAGTGCTGGACTTCGACCAGCCCATCGCCCTGTCCCTCAACGCGCTCATGCACTTCATCACCGACCCCCACGACCCGTACGCCATCGTCCGCCGGCTTCTCGACCCGCTCCCGGCGGGCAGCGCGCTCGCGATGAACCACTGCACGCCCGACTTCGACCCCGTCACCTGGAACAAGGTCGCGGAGGTCTATACGAAGTCGGGGTCCCCGGTGCAGTTCCGTACGCACAGCGAAGTAGGCCGTTTCTTCGACGGACTCGATCTGGTCGACCCCGGCATCTGCTGCTGCCACCGCTGGCGCCCCACCGAGTCCGTCACGGGCGCGGCCGAGATCACGGACGCACAGATCAGCCTGCTGGCGGGCGTTGGGATCAAACGCTAGCCGGAGCCGACCGGCCTCGTCCGACCGGCTCGGCTGCCTCCGCGGGCTCCCAGGGCACACCTGCCGCACCGGCGACGGTCACCTGCGGTCCTTCGCCAACAGCGGCATCCGCCGCGACGGCCCCCACGGCCGCCCCGACGATTGGCCGCGTGGCCAACAGCGGCCAGAGACAGGCGGATTCCCGGCAGGTCGAGGTTCGGGTGAACCGTTCCTCAGCCTCGGCCGTTGAGATCGGTGGACACCTGTCCGATCCCTAAGTAGCGGGAGAGAATATGCCCTCTAACGTTCCCCCTGGTGACAACGCCCGCATGGCGGAACTCCTGGCGGTCCAGCAGGCAATGCTGTCTGGCACAACGAGATTGGCCCCGATACCCGAGCAGCCATCCATGCCATCACGCCCGATGCCGGAAACGTGGAGGGCTTACCAGGAAGAAGCCTTCAAGAACCAAGATAGGCACAACACAGCGCCTCATCAGGATCTCAGGGACAACCCCGCGATGCGCCATCACTTGAAAGCCGGAGTGGGTCCCACGAAGTCTTCCGCAAGCCGGTAACCAGCTCGTCGCCGTCATGACGGCGCAGCCCGTCCCACGCCGCGAGTTGAGCAGCGCGGGCCGGGCGCCAGCCTCAGACGCAATGGCACCTCTTCCCCACGGCTGTCGCGTGGGAAAGAGGTGCCATCGTCACGGACCGGCTGACCCAACGAGGTTGACCAGGCACAACGAACGGTGTCCGATTCTGCCGGGCTCCCGTCTCTGGTCACATGTGCGGTCCCCCGACCGGGGCCCAACCTCCAGACAGCGGTTCAGCCCGCTTCCGGTGTGACCTTCTCCGCAGCTGTCGCACCAGGGGGAAGACACGGTGTGGGCCAGGCCGGCTCCCACCTCCAGGACGACCACCGCTGCGCCTGCGCGAAGACCCCGGAGAGTTCGGCGAGCATCGCCAACACCTCGCCGCGCGCGGCCTCGACGGCCCGGTGCTCGGTGTCGGAGACGATGCCGAGCCGTCGCACGTGGGCGTACTCGTCTGCGTCCTTCCACTCCCAGCGAGTGAGGTCGGGCGTGACCACCAGGTCCACTCGCCCGTGTCAGCAACAACCCGCAGCGCCAGCTCACTCCACACCCGCCCCGGCCGGTGCACGTCAGGCCGTACGAGGGTCTGACCCGTCCCGAAACTGCGCACCGTGTCCTCCTCCGGTCCAAGGCGCTCGGCCACCAGGACCGGACCGCTACCCGGCTGGTCATCGAAGCCGGAGGCACCTGGAGCCGATACGCCCTCGGGGACCACATACGGTGAGTTGTCGCTCTGCTCCAGCTGGCGTGCCTCGTCACTTTGGAAGAGATCGGAAACCGCCACCGTGTGCCTTGATGATGTGCGGGTCCCGGTGCGGCGTCGGATCGGCGAGCCAGGCCAGGAGCTCACCATCGCCCTGGTCTGGCTGGACGGCAGCGCGCCTCGATGCCGCCGCCGATTGTCGGGGGATCGTTGATTCCAACTACGCCTGGTATCGGGACGCGTGGGCGAGGAGCCCGAGTTTCGGTGCCAGGACTCCGGGCTGCCCGAGGGACCGGAAGTCGGCCTCGACCGCGGCCAGGTCAAGGGCGCCGGCACGCACGGCGTGGGACCGGACGACCGACCACAGGAACACGTCGAGGTTGTCGAACTGCGTGTGGGCTTCTATGACTTGCTCTTCGTGGAGCCACACCGCGACCCGGCCGCTGGTGAGCACGACGTAGTAGTTGCTCGCGCCGTCGCAGCCGATGGACCACACGTCGTCGCCGGAAAGCTCCGTCTCATAGTCGGAGTCCAGGATCTCGCAGTCGTTCGCTTCGAAGTCGAAACCGTACGACCAGTCATAGATGTCGAGAAACTGCGCCACGGTTCCCGATCGGACCCTGCCGTCGAAGCCGGCCAACGCGGTCGCCGCGTCGTGCGGGAGCTTGGCGAGGAACGGTTCGACCGAGCGTGTCGACGCCGGGATGTAAACGCGCGGTTCGTTGGGGAACCAGCGCCCCAGATCGGCGTCGAGATCCCGGTCCACGTAACCGGCCAACTGATCAACGGTGAGAGCCATGCGGTGAGGCTAGCCGAAGGAAGTTGAGCCGGTACGGATGTCGGTTCTGCTCGGCGGAAGGCTTCGAATCCGACAACCCCGGGTTCCGTGCAGAGGCCGCCGACGAAGACTTCTGGGTGTCGAGACTCCGATCGTCAACGCCACACGCTGGCACCGTCTCACCACGGACCGCCGATCGGAGGCTACAGGTCGAACTCCAGGTGCTCGATGTCGGTGAAGCGGACTTCCTCCAGGGAGCCGGCGCGGGTGCCGCCGTCCTGGAAGTAGGTCTCCTTGAGTGCTTCGGCCGCGATCTCCTGGAGGCGTTGGTCGGACACGCCCTGTTCCTGGGCCTCGAAGAGGCGGGCGGCGTACTGCGGCGGCAGTGCGACGGTCAGGTGTCGGATGCGGTCCTGGTCCGTGGAGCCGATCGGCGCGGTGTAGCCGAGCCGGGCGCGGGTGTCGATGACGATACCGTCGGTGCTGGCCGCCTTCTCGCGGGCTTTGGCCCGGATCTGCGGCTGCCACCGCTTCTTGACCTCGGTCTCCAGGCGGGCGGCGAGGTCCGGGCGGGGCTTCTTGATCTGGTTCTTCACGTACCGCTCGACCGTGCGCTGGGAGATCCGGAGCATCTGGGCGACGGCCTTCGTGCCCTTGAGCTGCTTGACCAGGTAACGCATCTGCGCGCCCGCGCTCTTGGGCGCCGGGCGGGTGAACGCCTTCTGCACCGCCGCGTCCAGGCCGTCCCCGAACATGCTCATCGTCGCTTTCCCCTACTCGCCGTTGTCGACGTTGGTGACGGTGCCGTCCTTGATGTACCGGGCGAGGTTGAGCTCGGGGGCGTCGAACTGTTCCCGTACGCCCTCGCCCCACAGGACGCTCTGGGTGCCCTCGTGTTTGACCAGGCCGGGGTTGATGCCGAGCTTGAAGCCGCCGGGCAGTGGCTTGCCCTGCCGGTACGGCAGGAAGTCAATCGGGGACTCTCCGTCGACCGCGTACACGACACAATCGGACAGGACCGCGACCGGGTACTGCCCGGTGAACGCCGCGTGCTTCACGATTTTGCGGTGCAGGTTGATCCGCGTACGGGCGATGACGGCCGCGCGGATGTCCGGCCGCCATGTCGGCCTCGACAGGGCGCGCCACGGCTGGCCCGGCTTCCAGCCCTCGCCGCGCGGGCGTTCTCGCAGCTTGCCCAGGCCGCCCTTCACCGTCGCCTTGATCGCGGACACGACGATCGCGAGCTCGGGGTCGCGGCTGCGGTAGCCGTCCATCGCCGTGAGGAAGTCGGCCGGGGCCAGGTCGGCGCCGACACCGAGGTCGGCCATCGTCGCGAGGTAGGCGTCGCGCAGCCGCTTGTACCAGCCGTCCAGGTAGCGGCCGTTGTCGTGGCGGACGTATGCCTCGATCGGGGCGACGTCGTAGCCGAGTTCGACCGCGTACGCGACGGTCGGCGTCGCGTACCAGGCCGGCCCCGTCGGGCGCTCGCCCTTCGGCGTGAACGGGCTGGGCAGGAGGCTGCCGTCCAGCTCCACCCACTCCTTGCCTGCCTTCACTCTCGACAGGTCGACATGGGAGAGGTCGACCAGCCAGCTGCCCGGCAGCTTCGGATCGAACACCGGCGCCTGGACGTGGGTCGGTGCGCCCAGGCCGACGACCAGGCCGTTCGCTCCGGCGGCGAACGCCATGTTGACGTCCAGGCCCACCAGGTGGCGACGCTGGTAGTCGGCGTCGGTGAACGGGCGCGCCCAGTCGTACGCCTCCTCGAACAGCTTCTCCCCCGGGCCGCGAATGTGGAAGCGCGGCAGATCCACCAGGAGCGGGTGACCGTCGGGGGCCTCGCACGGAGCGCAGTCCACCGGGTCCGCGCCCAGCGATCCCGGGTTCTTCTCGTCGGCCTGCCGGAAGGTGCCACTGGCCTCGTCCCGGACGGCGTACGTCGGCGGATTCAGCGCCGTCATCAGCTCCAGGCCCGTCACGGCGGTGGAACCGCGCGGCGTCATCACCCTTGACGCGTACGTACCCAGCACCCGCGCGAGTTCCGCCGGCGGAAGCCGGCCGGCCGCGCCCCAGTGCCGGGTGTCGAGCGCCTGCCAGGACGGGATGCACAACTGGACGCACTGGCGCTCCGAGCCCTTGGCCGGGCGGTAGATCCGCGCCCACGGGCCGAACCCGCGCTTCGTCAACCTCCAGTCCGCACGCACCAGTTGCTTGAGGACCTTGTGGCCCTCCGGCAGCCTGCCCGCGAGCCGCTCCTCCTCCGTCAGGGAGACCGGGAGGCCGTAGCGCTCCAGTGCGGCCTCGGTGAGCACGAGCAGCGGGTCGGCCGGCTTTCCCGGACCGGACAGCTTCGGCGCGCCCAGCTTGGCCTCGGTGAGAGTCCAGTCGACCAGGGCCGGGACGGACTTGGCGGGCACGTCCAGGACCAGACCGCCGGTGCAGTACGCCAGTACCTGCCCGTCCTCGACATCGACGACCGCGAGCGGGCCGTTCTCAAAACGCGGGTCGGGCATGTCCGCCGGGGCGTTGGCCGGGGGCGCCTTCTTCCTGGTGGTGCTCGTCGTACGCGCGGCCACCGGGGCATCCGGGGCCCGTACTTCCGCAGCCGGAGTGGGTGCATCGGTCAACGCGACCGGCATCGCGACGTCTTGCGCGGGGGCTGCCACAGCCGTGTCGTCGACGGGGGCAGGGTAGAGCTCCGCGAGCTTCTCCAGCAGCCGGGCGTACGCGTCCCGCTCCGGCGGGCGCGGCTCGGTCTTCCCGGACTCCCATCCGGACATCGTGGCCCGCCGCACCTTCAGCGCGGTGGCCACCTCGTCGATCGTCAGACCGTGCGCGGCACGCAGCCGCTTGCGCTCCGCCGGAGGCGGCAGCGTGGCGCGGGACGCGAGCAGCGCGTCGACCGCGTCGAACAACTCGGACATGAACACCTCCCGCCCCGACCCTAGCGTGAAGCGCACATGCCGCGTACTGAACGCGTACGGATGGCGTACGCGCCTTGATCTCGCGGAGGGGCAGCGGCCAGGACCAGCGGCACCCCGGCGGCCCAGCATGTGGCGAGGTCACCGCCGACCGCCAGGGCCACGCCCCCGGGTCCGTCCCGCCCGCCGGCGGCAGGCGGGACGGGCCGTCAGCAGCTGCGGGGCGCTGCGGTTGTCGAGAGTGGGCGCGATGGCGCTGCTCCCCTCGGCACCCGCGCGGCCCTGTCCGCCCCGGAGGACGGACAGGGCCGCCACGGTCAGGGACTAACCCGCGTCCGCCCCGATGTTCGGGGTGCTCGGGATTGCCGTTCCGTAGTAGTCGACTCCGCCGTTGCCGGACACGGGCGTGCCCGTCTTGAGTGCCGGGGAGCCGGGCTTGAGGGTGAACGCCTGGGGGCACGGCTGGGGGCCGGTGCCCGAGGAGGGCGACCAGGAGCACGGGGCGTCCGCGCCGGGGGAGGTGAACAAGGGGTCACCCCAGACCGATCCCGACTCCAGCCCGGCCGCCTTCCACGCGGCGAAGTCGGCGTGGGTGGTGCCGCCCCAGCGCCAGCCGCCGGTGTTCGTACCGAAGTACAGGTTGTTCGCCAGCGTCATGCCGGTCTGCCCGTACGGGTTGTAGTAGAGCTGGCCGGTCTTGCCGTACGTGCCCTTGTTGGCCATGTGGCAGATGTTGTCCTTGATCTGCGATCCAGCGGCCCATGTGCCCGAGGCGTAGCCGAAGTTGAAGCACGCGCTCGCGCCCGCCTTCTTGTTCGCTCTCTGGTCCTTGTCGGTGAAGAGGGTGTTGCCGTAGATCGACAGCGCCTTCTTCGGTGCGCTGGGCACCACGTCGAACAGGCCGCCCTGGGCGTTCGCCCAGTCGTCGTTCTCGGAGATGTTGTAACGGTAGGTGTTCGGCCCCCACACCATCGAGCCGACGGTCGAGGTGTAGGCCAGGTAGCCGCTGCCCGCGTTGTCGTGGGTGTAGTTGCGCTCCACCACCGAGTTCGTGGTGCCGCCGTCCAGGTCGATGCCGTCCCAGTCACAGCCGGCCGTGTAGTCCGGGACCGGCTGCACCTTGTACACCTCGTTGTGGCGGATCGTCACGTCGTTGGAGGTGTACGTCATGATCCCGCTGGCGCCGCCGCACGAGGTCACGTTCGCCCCGATGTCGTGCACCAGGTTGCGCTCGATGACGGCGCCGTTCCAGCCGTTCGCGGTCAGCGCGGCCCCGGTGCTCTGGGCGGACATGCCCAGGTTGTAGACGGTGTTGCCCGCGACCCGGACGTTGGTGATGTTGGTCCCCGAGCCCCAGCCGTAGATGCCGGGCCCGGCGTTGGAGGTCACGGCGGCGCCGTACAGCTTGTTGTTGAGGATCTGCACGTCGTCCAGCGGCCCGCTGTTGGCGTTGACCGCGTAGCCCAGGACCATGATCTGTCCGCCGAAGGTGCTGCCGCTGCCACTGGGAGTCGCGAATCCGGAGATGTCCGAACCCGTGACCTTCAGCCCCTTGGCCGCCGTCGACGACGTCTGGTTCTGCAGCAGTACACCGGCCGCGGTCGTGGTCCCGTTGACCACCTTCATGTTCGCCAGCTCGAAACCGCTGACGTTGTCCGCGGCGACCGCCGCCGAATAGTCGCCGGTGCAGCTGGACTTGAGGGTGGCCTGACCGGTGCCGTACGAGGTCACCTTGAAGGGCGTCGAGGCCGACGACGCCGGGACGTTCGTGGAGTTGAAGACGAGACAGCCGGTGAACGTCTGACCGCCCTGGAAGGAAACGACGCTCCCCTGCGGGAACTTGAATCCGTTGACCTTCGCGGTCGACTTCCACGCCTGGTCCGCGGAGAGACCGGTGTTGCTGTCGCTGCCGGTGGGCGATACGTAGTAGGTGGTGGCGGCGCGGGGGGTGCCGGTGGCGACCCCCGCGAGCAGCAGTCCCAGCATTCCCTGGGCCACCACCGCGGCACATACAGTCCTTGCTCTCATGCTTCTCCCTTCCGCGTGGCCGTGACGGTGCACGCACACGCGGGTGACGACTCGTGGTTGAGGCATGCCGTGAACGAACAACGCGGCGTGGCCGGCGTGACGTCCAGGCGGTAGGGAAGGTTCTGTGGTGCGTTCTGTGGTGCATCGCTCCCTTCGCGGACGGCTCCGTCGTCCGGGTCGAGACGGTCCTGGCCAGGGGGGACAGGACCCGTAACGGCGGTCAGGTGATCAGGAGGGTGCGCCGGGTGCCGGTCCGTGAGCTGTTGCCGGTGTGAAGGTGGATCTCGCCGGGCTCCACGGTGAACACGCCGTCCGGGTCGTTGGTCCAGTACCCGATGTCGTCGGCGCCCAGGAGGAAGCGGACGTGCCGCTCCTCCCCCGGCGCGAGCCGGACCCGCTGGAAGCCGCGCAGCCGGCGCACCGGCTGGACGATGGTCGCGGCCGGGTCCTCGATGTAGAGCTGGACCACCTCCTCGCCCTCCCGGCCGCCGGTGTTGCGCACCGGGACGCTCGCCTCGACCCGTGCGCCCGCCCGCAGTTCGTCCGAGGTGATCCGCTCGCGGCTCAACCGCGGCTCCCCCACCCCGAAGGTGGTGTAGCTCAGGCCGTGGCCGAACGCGAAAGCCGGGCCGTCGGCCACGTCGAGGTACTTCGACACGTACTTCACGCCGGGCTCGGCCGGGTTGTACGGGCGACCGGTCCGCTCGTGGTCGTAGTGGAGCGGAACCTGCCCCACCACGCGCGGGAACGTCACCGGGAGCTTGCCGCCCGGAACGACCGCGCCGGTCAGGACGTCCGCGACGGCGGGACCCGCCTCGATGCCCGGATGCCAGGCCATCACGATCGCCGACACCTTGTCCGCCCACCGGCCGATCGTCAGCGGACGCCCGCCCACCAGCACCACCACGCACGGGGTGCCGGTCGCCGCGACCGCGTCGATCAGCTGCTCCTGCGCACCGGGCAGGCCAAGTTCGCTGCGTACGGCCGCCTCCCCGCTGAGCGCGGACGGCTCGCCGACCACCAGCACCACGGTGTCGACGGCCTCGGCGGCGGCGACCGCCTCCGCGAGACCGGAGGTGTCGGCCCCTTCCGCCGTCACCCCGAGCGCGTGGCGAACGTCGGTGTCCGGCAGGGCCTCCCGCAGCGCGGACAGGACCGGGACCGCCTCAGGCGCGCCCGGCAGCGTCCACGTACCCAGCAGGTCACCGGAGTCGGCGAACGGGCCCATGACCGCGAGCGAACTCCCGGCAGGCATCTCCAGAGGCAGGAGGGCGTTCTCGTTCCTCAGCAGCACCATGCAACGTGAGGCCGCCTCGCGCGCCGCGGCCCGCGCCCGCGCGCTCGGGGCGTGCAGAGCGGCGGACTCTTCCACGTACGGGCGGTCGAACAGGCCCAGTCGCAGTTTCAGCCGCAGTACGCGGGACACGGCGTCGTCCAGCCGCTCGCCCGTCAGCGCCCCCGAGGCCAGCAGGTGGCGGCCGTGCTCGGCGAAGGTGGTGGAGACCATCTCCATGTCCACCCCGGCGGTCAGTGACCGCCGTGCCGCCTCGGCCTCGTCCACCGCGGCTCCGTGCGTGACCAGTTCCAGGACGCCGGTCCAGTCACTGACCACCACCCCGTCGAAACCCCACGACTCCTTGAGGATGCCGGTCAGGGTGTGCGCGTTGCCATGAGCCGGAACGCCGTTGACGGTGTTGAAGGCGGCCATCACCGTGGCGACGCCGGCGTCGACGGCGGCCTTGAACGGCGGCAGATAGAGGTTGCGCAGCCGCTGCTCGGACACGTCGACGGTGTTGTAGTCGCGGCCGCCCTCCGCACCCCCGTAGGCGACGAAGTGCTTGGCGCACGCGGCGATCCGGTCCGGGGCGCGCAGGTCGTCGCCCTGGTAGCCACGTACCTTGGCCACCGCGTAGACGCTCGTCAGATACGGGTCCTCGCCCGTACTCTCGGCGATCCGGCCCCACCGCGGCTCGCGGGTCACATCCATCATCGGGGAGAACGTCCAGTGGATCCCGTTGGACCGCGCCTCACGCGCCGACACCTCCGCGTCCGCCACCGTCACCGCCGGATCGAAGGCCGCCGCCTGGCCCAGCGGGATCGGGAACGTGGTGTGGAAGCCGTGGATCACGTCCAGGCCGAAGACCAGCGGGATGCCCAGGCGGGACTCCCGCACCGCGATGCGCTGCAGCGCGTTGCTCGCCTTCGCGCCCACCACGTTCAGCACCGAACCCAGCAGGCCGTGCCGGGCGGCGGCCTCGGCCGCCGCGGTGTCGCCGCCGCCCGGTCCGGTGTCCCACGCCCAGGCCAGCTGTTGCAGCTGACCGAGCTTCTCCTCGACCGTCATCCGTCCCAGGAGTTCCTTGATACGGGACTCGTGCTCGTCGCCGCTCACGGCGGATTCCTCTCAGTAGTGATGCGGCCGGGAGCGGATCTCCTCCGGCCAGGCCAGCTGGATGCCGAGGGTGTCGCCGAGCAGCCTCTGGTAGTCGGCGAGTTGGTTCGGGTCGGAGCGGACCTTGCGGGGCGGCAGTGCCCGGTCGAGGCAGAATCCGGCGAGCGCGCCGACCGCCTCGCCGATGGCCCACTCCACGGGGTGCAGCCGGTAGCAGCCGTTGGTGATGTGTGTGGTGCCGATGTTCTTGTTGGCGGGCAGCAGGTTGTCGACACGGACGGGGATCAGCGCACCCAGGGGGATCTGGAAGGGGTAGGACTCGATGTCGATGTACGAACGGCCCGCGGAGCTGGGGTGCAGGTCGATGCGGTAGCTGCCGAGGCCGACGCTGTCGTGGAACACCGCGCCGCCCGCGCCCGGCGGGCGGGCCTCGACGCCCACGTGCTGTTCGAGGACGGTGAACTCCGCCTTGATACGGCGGGCTTCACGAATGTACGGCGCCTTGGCCAGGCCGTCCGGGGTGCCCGTCACGTCGGGCCGCAGCCGCAGACCGGGCCAGCCCGTGCCGCCGTCCGGACGGGGGGCGTCGGTCTGCAGCCAGTACAGGAAGGACAGGGACAGCTCGCGTCCGGCGTCGAGTGCCGCTTGTCGCTGCCCGGCGTCGACTCCGAGCAGCGGCGCCTCCCAGTAGTCGATCTGCGGCCAGTTGACCACGGTGACGTCGGAGGCGAAGGCACCGGCCGCGAACTGTTCGCGGGCCAGGACGCGGCGGAACTGCCACAGGTCGAAGTGCTCGCCCGCCGCCCGGTCGGCGCCCATCAGCGCCCATGTGCGCCGCCGGAGCGTGATGGGTTCGACGTCGGTGAAGGAGAGCTGAGAACCGGGCCAGAACGGGGCGACGGTGGTGCGCCAGTGGTCGTAGGACGCGGGCCGGTCGATCACATGTTCCTCGCCGGGCCGGTGGTCCAGTGCGAAGCACCAGGACACGGCCTGCTGGTCCAGGGGGTCGGCGGTCTCGGGGGCGTGCGGCTCCCCGGTCTCGTCGCGCCCTTCGGCGCCGATCACGTGTTCCACGCCGGCGAGTTCCAGCAGGTCGCCGAGCTCGGTGGCGTCGGCGACGTAGTCGGCCTGGACGGTGATCTCGCGCCGGCCGTCCCGGCCGTCGTCCCGGCCGGCCAGTGTGACGGCCTCGATGCGGTCGCCGTCGGTGTGCGCGGCGATCGGCTCGTACCCGGTCAGGACGGTGAGCGCGCCGGAGGACCGCCACGGGGCGAGCATCTCTTCCAGGACGGCGGCGGCCACCCGCGGTTCGTGGCACATGCGGCTGACGACGCCGAGCCCCGGATCCAGCAGCGGGTCCCGCGCGGCATCGGGCCTGAGGGGGTAGTTGCGCCGGTAGTAGTCCCGTACCCGGCGGCGCAGTTCGGTGTAACCCGGTGGCGCCGCCGGGCCTTCGATCCAGGGATGTTCGTCGGGCGGTACGGCCTGTGCGGTGAGTTGCCCGCCGAGCCAGTCGGTGACCTCGGTGAGCACCACGGTCCGGCCGAGCCGGGCGGCGGTGAGCGCCGCGGCCACGCCGCCGAGGCCGCCGCCGACGACGAGGACCTCGGTTCGTATGTCTGTCATGGGTTCGGGGTTCCTTCTGCCGGCTCTACGGTCGCGGGGGTCGGTCGTCGGCGTCGGGGCAGCCGGGACCGGCGGACGGCGCCGCTCGGGTGCCGGCGCGTCCGGGTTGTCGGGTGGTGGGGGTTGACCGGGCCTACGCGCGCGCGTCCGCGACGGTGGTACCGGGAATCAGCGGGCAGGGCACCAGCAGGCTGCCGGTGCGCAGGTCGGGATCGCCGAGCATGGCCTCCAGCCGGTCCACGGCCAGTCGCCCGATCTCGACGCGGGGGATCACCAGGGAGTCCCACTGTCCGGACAGGTCCACGGGCGCCGCCTCCAGCACGGCGACGGACACGTCGTCGGGGATCTTCCGTCCGCGCGTGGCCAGTTGCTCGCGCAGGGACTCCGCGAGCCGCACGGACTCCACGACGATCGCGGTCACCGCGCCGCGCGCCACCTCGTCGAGCCACGGTCCGTCGATGTCCACGGCGCCGTGGAACCCCGGCGAGGCATCGGTCAGCCCGAGCCGCTCGACCGCCTCCGCGTAACCGAGGCGACGGTCGTCGTACGGTTCCATCTGCAGCCACTCACGGATGTAGCCGAGCCGCCGATGGCCGTGCCGCACCAGCCGTTCGACGATCTGTCCGCTCGCGGAGCGGTAGTCGGGGACGATCTGTGGGATCTGCGCTCCGGGTACGTCACGGCGGCCGATGTGGACGAAGGGATAGCCCTCGTACCAGAGGCGGGCCAGCTCGCCGCGGTCGGCGGCGACACCGAACAGGATGCTGCCGTCGGCGAGGTTGAGCCGATTGGTGCCGTCCTTGTAGATCTGGCGTTCGCCGTCGGTGCCGGACCCGGTCGAGGTGAACAGCACCAGGTCGAACCCGGTCTCCTCGGCCCGCTCCTCGATGCCGAGGAGGAACTCGAAGTAGAAGTCCTCGTGCGCGCGGGGGAACACCCGCTCGAAGGTGTGCACGCCCAACAGGTTGTTGCGCTGCTTGCGCATGGCGCGCGCCGCCGGGTTGGCGACGTAGCCCAGTTCCCGCACCGCCTCGAAGACCCGCTGTCTGGTCTCCTCCGGGATGCGCGCGGTCGCCGCGTTCCCGCTGATCACACGGGACACCGCCGACTGGGACACCCCGGCCAGCCGTGCCACGTCGGCCTGGCTGGGTGCCTTGGCTCGGCGTCGCGCTGTCATGATGCCCCCTGGAGCTTCTCCCGCCGGGCGACGGTCGCCGCGGCATGTGTCGTCCCGGCGAGTTCGCCGGCCCGGCCCTTGGCGTGCAGCCAGCACTTCGCCCAGTGCCCGCCGCCCAACTCGGTGCGCGGCGGGGCCTCGACGGCGCACTCCGGCATCGCGAAGGGGCAGCGGGGGTGGAACCGGCAGCCCGTGGGCGGGTCGATCAGACTGGGCGGCTCGCCCAGTTCGTCGGCTCCCGCGAAGAGTTTGTCGCGGTCGCCGACGCCGCGCTCGGGGTCTGGCGAGGACTCTATGAGCAGTTTGGTGTACGGGTGTTGGGGAGACGCGATCACGTCTTCCTTGGGGCCCGACTCCACCATCTGTCCCGCGTACATCACGGCGATCTCGTCGCACAGATAGCGGGCACTGGCGATGTCGTGCGTGATGTAGAGCAGCGCGAGGCCGTCCTCGGTGCGCAGTCCCTTCAGGAGGTTGAGCATCTCCAGCCGGATCGACACGTCCAGCATGGAGATCGGTTCGTCGCCGAGGAGGACCTTGGGCTCGACGGCGAGTGCGCGGGCGATGACGACGCGCTGGCGCTGGCCGCCGGACAGCTCGTGGGGGAACTTCGTGGTGTAATCCGCGGCCGGGGTGAGGCTGACGCGTTCGAGGAGTTCGGCGATCCGTGTCTCTCGCCCCTTGGCCGTGAGGTGCGGCTGGTGCAGGCACAGCGCACGGTCGAGGTTGTAGCGGACACGGTGCAGCGGGTTCAGCGATCCGAAGGGGTCCTGGAAGATCAGCTGCACCTCGGAATGGTAGGCGCGCTGTGCCCGCCGGTTGCCGCTCACCCTCTCGCCGCGGAGCACGATCTCACCCCGTGTGGGTTCGTGGAAGCGGGCGAGCATCCGCGCCAGGGTGGTTTTGCCGCTGCCGCTCTCCCCCACCAGCGCCAGGATCTGACCGGGCCTCAGGCGTACGGTGGCGTCTTCGACAGCGCGTACGACGGTCGTGCCGCCGAGGGGGCCACGGACGGTGAAGTGCTTGGAGACGTCGCGTGCTTCCAGCACGTACTCCGGCGTATCCGCCTCGGGCGCCTGGTCGCGCAGGACCGTACTCACAGGATCCCGCCTTTCGTCTCGCCGCTGTCGGTGTCGGTCTTGGCGTCGGTGTCGGTGTCGGTGTCGTTGAGCAGGCACGCCGCCTCGTGCCCCGCCTTCGGTCCTACGGGGAGCAGCGCCGGCAGCCGTTCCTCGCACCCGGTCATCCGCTGGGCGCAGCGCGGGTGGAAGGGACAGCCGGGCGGTGGGCGGCGCAGGTCGGGCGGGGTGCCGGGGATGCCGTGCAGGGTGCGCAGCGGGGCGTGCAACGGCGGGAAGGAGTCGCGGAGCCCTTGGGTGTAGGGGTGTTTCGGGGCGCTGTAGAGGGCCGCCGCCTCGCCCACCTCGACAATGCGGCCGGCGTACATGATGGCGATACGGTCCGCCAGTTCCAGCAACAGCGACAGGTCGTGGGTGACGAAGACGACCGCGAAGCCCAACTCGCTCCGCAGCCTGAGCACTTGGGCGAGGATCTGGCGCTGCATCACGACGTCGACCGCCGTTGTCGGCTCGTCCATCACCACCAGTTCGGGCCCGCAGGCCAGGGCCAGGGCGATGGCGGCACGCTGGCGCATGCCGCCGGACAGCTGGTGCGGATGGTCGCGGACGCGGTCGGCGGAGATGCCGACCAGGGCGAGCAGTTCGGCTGCCCGCGCCCAGGCGTCCCGTTTGCTCAGCGAGCGGTCGCGGGCCCGCAGGACGTCGGCGAACTGGGCACCGATCCGCATCACCGGGTTCAGCGCGTCCATGGCGGACTGGAGCACGATGGACAGCGCGGTCCACCGGTAGCGGCGCATCCGCCTGCCGTCGAGCGTGACGAGATCCACGGGCGCCGAACCGTCACGGCCATGGAAGAGGATCTCCCCCGCGGTGGTGACGGCGGGCGGTCGCTGCAGCCGGGTCAGGGCGGTGATCAGCGTCGACTTCCCGGAGCCCGACTCCCCGGCCACGCCGAGGATTTCCCCCCGGCGCAGGGTGAAGGAGATGTCGGTACAGGCGCGCACGGGTACGCCACCGGTGGCGTACTCGACGCTCAGGCCACGTACTTCGAGGACGGCCTGCCCGGCCGGGGCCTTGGCCGGCCTGTACTGCTCGGCCTGTACGGTCATCGGGAGCCACCTCCGGGCGGAACGGTCGTCGGACGGCGCGGTGGAACGGTCTTCGGGCCGCGTGGCCGTACGGCCTTCGGACGGCGCGGTGGCACCATCGGGCAGCGCGCCGGAACGGTCTTCGGGCAGCGCGGCAGCACGGGGCACATGGCCATCACGCCCCACCGCCCGTGCGCGCGAGCCGCTTGGCGCGCCGCGCGGAGACGGGGCGGGCGACGCGCAGTTTGGGGTTGGCGATCTCGTCGACGCCGAAGTTGACCAGGGCACAGGCCGTACCGATCAGGGCGATGCACAGGCCGGGCGGTACGAACCACCACCACAGGCCGCGCAGCACGGCGCTCTGCTGCTGCGCCGACTGGATCATCGTGCCCCAGCTGATCGCCGAGGAGTCGGAGATGCCCAGGAAGGCGAGCCCGGCCTCCGCCATCACCGCGCCGATCATCGCGTGCAGGAACATCGAGGCGATGAGGCCGGTGAGATGGGGCAGCACTTCGGCGAAGACCAGCCTGCGGCCTCGCTCGCCGAGCATCCGCATGGCCCGTACGAAGTCCCGGTTGGCGATGCTGAGCGCTTGGGCGCGCAGCGTGCGGGCGCCGCCGGACCAGCCGAAGAAGCCGATGATCAGGGCGATGGTGGTGATTCCCGTGCCCTCCAGATAGCCGGCGACGATGAGGATGAGAGGCAGCACGGGCAGGACGAGGAACAGGTTCGTCAGGAAGTTCAGGCCGGCGTCCACCTTGCCGCCGTAGTACCCGGCCGGCACGCCGATCAGGATCGCCATCGCCGTACCGACCACCGCGCCGAGGAGCCCCACGTACATCGACCCGCGGGCCCCGGCGACGACCTGGGCGAGGACGTCCTGCCCGAACTGGTTGGTCCCCAGCAGGTGGTCGGCGCCGGGTGGCTGGGCGATGACAGCGGTGTCGTTCTCGCGCGGGTCGAGGCCCAGCAGGCTGTCCACCAGCCAGGGCCCGAACACGGCGAGCAGACAGAAGAAGGCCAGGATGCCGAGGCCGACGCGGACCTTCCAGCTGGTGAGGAATGCGGTGCTCAACTCCCGTCACCCTCCTTCTCTGATACGCGGGTCGAGCAGGGCGTACACCGAGTCGGCCAGCAGGTTGGCCAGCAGAACGGTCAGCATGATGAGGAAGAAGACCCCTTGCATGACCGGGTAGTCGCGCTGCTGGAGCGAGGTGAAGAGCAGATAGCCGACACCCGGGTAGTTGAAGACGACCTCGGTCAGCAGGGCGCCGCCGACGACGTGACCGAGGGCGAGGGCGAAGCCGGTGAAGTTCGGCAGGACGGCGTTGCGGGCCGCGTAACGGAGCATCACCCTGCGGTTGGACAGGCCCTTGGCCTGGGCGAGGAGAACGTAGTCCTCGCGCACGGTGGTGACCGTCATGTTGCGCATGCCGAGCAGCCAGCCGCCGAAGGCCGAGAAGACGATGGTGGTGGCGGGCAGCACCCCGTAGTGCAGCACGCTGAGCAGGAACGACGGGGAGAAGCCGATCGGCAGGTCGGCGTCGTATCCGCCGGCCAGCGGGAACCAGCCCAGCTGGAAGCCGAACAGCCACAGTCCGATGAGCGCCATCCAGAAGTACGGGACGGCCGAGACGAACGTGGTGAGCGGGCTGACCACGGTGTCGAAGCGGCTGCCCGCCTTCCAGCCCGCGACGGCGCCGATGCCGGTGCCGAGGACGAACGCGATCACGGTGGTCGATCCGACCAGCAGCATGGTCCAGGGCAGTCCCTGCCACAACAGTTCGCTCACCGGCGTGGGGAAGTTGCTGACCGAGACACCGAGATCGAAGCGCGCCAACTGGCCCAGGTAGTCGATGTACTGGCGGCCGAGATTCGTGTCCGGTTCGCCGAAGACCTTCTGGATCGACTCCAGGGCGCTCGGCGACAGCTGCTGGCCGCTGACCCGCTGGAGCTTGTCGACGATGCCGGCGGACGGGTCGCCCGGCATGAGCCGCGGCAGAAAGAAGTTCAGGGTGATCGCCGACCAGGCGGCGGCCAGGTAGAAGCCGAGGCGGCGCGCCAGGAACCGCCAGCGGCGGGGAACTCCCGCTGTTCGTGGGGCGGGCGCGTCGGGTACGGCAGGCTCGGCGGGAGCGGTCGCCGTGGTCACTTGGCTGCCTGCTTCAGGCCCATCAAGGTCAGCGTGGCGTCGGGGCCCAGGCCCGGGAACGGTACGTGGGAGAAGCGCTCGGGGGTGGGCCAGCCCGCCCAGTGAGAGGCGTTGATGGCTATGAACCAGTAGCTGTTGTAGATGGGGCTGTACGGCACCTGGTCGGCGACGATCCTCTGGAGCTCCTCCGTGGCGGTCTTCGTCACCGCGGGATCGTTCGACCCCAGCAGCTTGCCGAGCGAGGTGTCGGTGGCCTGGTCCTTCCACCGCCCGAAGTTGGTGGCGGCCTTCTCGCCCAGCGGGCGGTGGGCCCGGCTGCTCAGCCCGCTGTAGACGCCGGCCACTCCGCCGCCGATCGTGAAGTTGATGGTGAGGTCGAAGTCGCCTGCCTGCTGCTGCTCGTACAGGTTGGCACTGGGGGCGCCGACCTGCTTGACGGTGATCCCGAGATGCTTCTGCCAGTTGCGGATCATGATGTTGGCGTACGGGTCCCACCCGTAGTCCTGGTTGAAGGAGAGCCTCGGAGCGTAGGACTTGCCGTCCTTGACCAGCTTGCCGCCCCGCACCGTGAAGCCGCCCAGCGCCAGCTCCCGCTGCGCCCCGGCGGCGTCCACCGCCTGCACCTTGTGCCGGTACTCGGGCAGGATCACGTCGCCGAAGACCTCGTCGACCAGTCCCGTGGGGCCCGCCTCCGTACCGGGACGCTCCAGCATGGTGACGATGTCCTTGCGCGGAACGGTCATCGCCAGCGCCCGTCGCAGATGGACGTTGTCGAAGGGAGCCCTGGCGGTGTTGAAGAAGAGAGCGTAGGTGCCGCCGGTCGCGTACTTCTGATAGAGGTGACGCTCGGGGTCCTTGGCCTCGTACTCCTTCTCCGCGCCGTTCCAGGCGATGAGCGCCCAGTCCACCTCGCCGCGCAGCAGTTGGGCCCGCACGGCGTCGCCGCTGGTCGGGACGACTTTCAGCTCCTTGAGGGCGAACTTGCCGCCCCAGTAGTCGTCCCTGGCGCGGAGGTTCACCTGCTGAGCCGCGAACCGCTCCAGAGTGAAGGGACCGGTGCCCACCGGATCGGGATTCGACCAGCTCTTGAGGTCCTTGCCCGCCCAGATGTGCTTGGGCACGATGGGAACCATGATCGAGGCCAGCTGGCCCACTTCACTGAAGGCGGGCTGCTTCCAGTGGAGGGTGACGGTCGTGGCGTCCTTCTTGGCGACGCGTTCGTAGGTGGTGCCACCGGTGTTGAACGAGGAGTCCGCCAGTGGGATGCCCAGCGAGAACACCACGTCGTCGGCGGTCATCGGCTTGCCGTCCGAGAACGTCACGTCGTCGCGCAGTGTGACGGTGAGCGTGGTGCCGGCCTCGTCGAACTCCAGGCTCTTGGCCAGCCAGGGCTTGACCTTCGCGCCGTCGCTGTAGTCGATCCGGGCCAGTGGCTCGTAGATCATCTCGCTGTTGGGGGACTTCTGTGTGGCGGGGCCGAACATGTTGTAGTTGCGGACGAACGTCGTCCCTCCGTCGGTCTTGCCGAACACGAGCGACTTCGCCGATGTGCCGCCCGCCCCGGACGCGCCGGTGCCGGCCGTGCAGGCGCTCGCCCCGAGGGGAATCACGACGGCCGCCGCGGTGGTACGCGCTAGGAAGGCTCTTCTCGTGGGCATGGCTGACTCCTGGCTCCTCGTAAGGGCGGGGCTGTGCACAAAAGAGCTGCTCATACGTATGAGCATCCACGGAAGAGGTTTCCTGGCACTTGCTTCTACGTATGACCAGGGAACGTACGGACGTTGCGAGGGAGCGTCAAGGGCGTGACGGGAATGTTTTCCGGCCGTTGACAGCCTGATGCGGCGCGCCTAAGTTGAGCGCGCTCACGGTGCATCAACTGCCTTCTCCCGCACCCGTCTTGGGCTCCAGGACGGGGACGTCGTGTACGACGCGCTCCTCCCGCCGGCGTCGAGTTGTGGACCCCGCACGGCGCCGATACCGCACGTCGTCGGTCCCTCACTTCGCTGATCTCTCACTTCGCTGCTCAGAGCTCAGGAGCTTCCCCATGCCGCGATCCGACCGGCCGCACCACGCATGGAACCGAATCCCGCGCCCCGCCTTCGGCGCCGACTACAACCCGGAACAGTGGTCCAGGTCGACGTGGAAGGACGATGTCCGCCTGATGTGCGAGGCCGGCGTCAACCTGGTGAACCTCGGCGTCTTCGCCTGGTCCTGGGTCGAACCCGCCCCGGGCGCCTTCGACTTCTCCGGCCTGGACGAGGTCATCGCCCTCCTGCACGACGCGGGCATCGCCGTCGACCTGGCCACGCCGACCGCCGCACCGCCGCTCTGGTTCTCCCACGCGCACCCCGAATCACTGCCGGTGACCGCCGACGGACGAAGGCTCGCGCCCGGCTCCCGGCAGGCGTACTGTCCCTCGTCCCCCACCTACCGGGAACGTGCGGCCGTGATCACCCGCCGCCTCGCCGAGCGTTACGGCGACCACCCGGCCGTGGTGATGTGGCACATCAACAACGAGTACGCCAACGGGAACCCGCACTGCTGGTGCGACATCTCCGCCGACGCCTTCCGCCACTGGCTGCGCACCACGTACGGAGACGACCTCGCCGCCCTCAACGACCCCTGGGGCACCGCCGTTTGGGGCATGCGCTACAGCGACTGGGAGCAGGTCGCTCCGCCTCGGCCCAGCACCAGCAGTCTCTCGCCGGGGCTGTGGCTGGACTTCTGCCGCTTCAGCGACGCCGAGCACCTGGCCTGCTTCCGCGCCGAACGCGACATCGTGCGCGCCCACTCCCCCGGCCGCCCGGTCACCACCAACTTCATGACGGGCTCACTTCGTTGGAGTGACTACTGGCGCTGGGCGCGCGAGGTCGACATCGTCTCGAACGACCACTATCTCTCCTCCGAGAACCCGGACCGTGCCGCCGACCTCGCCTTCGCCGCCGATCTCACCCGCGCTCTCGCGGCCGGGCAGCCCTGGATGCTCATGGAGCACTCCACCTCCGCCGTGCAATGGCAGCCCCGCAACATCGCGAAGACCCCCGGGGAGATGGCCCGCAACACGCTCACCCATCTCGCACGCGGCGCGGACGCAGCCCTGTTCTTCCAATGGCGCCAGTCCGTGTACGGACCGGAGAAGTGGCATTCGGCCATGCTTCCCCACGGCGGTGAGGACACCCGCGTCTGGCGGGAGGCCAAGGCACTCGGCAGTACGGTTGCTTCCCTCGCCGACGTCGCGGGCAGCACGTGTCCGCGCGCCGACATCGCCCTGCTCCTCGACTACGAGGCGATGTGGGCCCTCCAGTTGCCCCACCGGCCCAGCAGCGACCTGACGTACACCGGTGTCCTGCGCGACTGGCACCGCGCCCTGTGGGAACTCGGGCTCTCCTGCGACCTGGTGTCCGGCCCCGGCGACCCCGGGGAACAGCGCCTGCTGCTGGTGCCCTCGCTCTATGCCCTGTCGGCCGGCACGGCGAGGGCACTGGAGGATTACGCGGCCCAAGGCGGCCATCTGGTCGTCGGCCCGTTCAGCGGGGTGGCCGACCCGCACGACCGCGTCCACCCCGGCCCGTATCCGGGTGTGCTGCGTGACCTGCTCGGCCTGCGGGTGGACGAGTACCTGCCGCTCGCCGCCGGAGCGTCCGTCGGTCTGGACGACGGCTCGACCGGCCTGTTGTGGGCCGAGCGGGTGCTGCCCGACCCGGGCACGGAGGTGGAGAGCCGGTTCGCCGACGGCCCCGCGCGGGGCGGCCCGGCCGTACTGCGCCACGGCACCGCCCGCTACCTGGCCACCCGCCCGGACTCCGCCTCCCTTCTGCGGCTCCTTCCGCGGTGGGCGGCAGCGGCCGGCTGCGCCGCTCCGGTCGGGGGCGCCGGCCGTGGAGTGGAAGTCACCCGCCGCAGCGCCCCCGACGGCAGGTCCTGGCTCTTCGCCGTGAACCACACCGATCAGCCGGCGCGGGTGGCCACGACAGGAATCGATCTCCTGTCGGGCACCCGTTCGCCGGGCGTTCTCACCATTCCCGCGGGCGAAGTCGCCGTAGTCGCGGAGACCCCTCAGTGATCTCGCGCATTCCTTTCCTCCCATCGAAAGTGAGGTGGCCCATGAAGGTCCGTCTGCTGGTAGCCGCAGGTGCGCTCATCCTGGGAGCCGTTCCAGGCGCGGCCGTTGCCGCGGCCGATCCGGTTTCCGCCGGCACGGCGGCGGGCGATCCCATGGCCGCACAGCCCGTGCTGCTCAACCAGAGCGGCTTCGGACTGGGCGAGTCCAAGCGCTTCACCGCGCCACGAGCGGAGGACGGTGCGAGGTTCACGGTCACCGATGCCTCAGGTGCTGTCAGGTACGGAGGGAAGATCAAGGACGGCACAGGCGTTTTCACCGCGTTCGACCCGCGCGACACGGGTGACTTCGTCGTCACCGTCACCGGAAAAGCGGGGGTGGGCACCTCCGTACCCTTCGGCATCGGCGCGTACTGGACGGACCGGGTTTCCTATCGGCGCGCCATCGAATTCATGTCGGGCAGTCGGTGCTACTTCGGGGACTACACGCGCAAGACAACCGATCCGGTCAGCGACGAGTACGGGCCGCGCGAGTGCATGAAAGGAGTGGCGTGGCGTGACGCGGCGCAGTACTCCAAGGAAATCCAGACGCTCGTCGACATGTATCTGGCGAACCCCAGCGCGTTCGACCGTATCCATGTGAACAGCGCCGTCTACAAGGGGCTTCCGGTGACACTGCCGGAAGACACACCGGAGATCGTGCGTCTCATTCACTGGGGCGTCGAGGTGCTCCTGGAGGAAGACGTGAACGACCCTCAACTCAAGGAGCAACTCGCCGCGTTCGCCTTTGCCTATCCGCAACTCAAGAAGTACATACCCGACTCGGTATATCAGCGTGCCACCGCCCATCTCTTCGCCACCTGGGACGACCCCGCCCGCGATCGGTACTCCTGGCAGGCGCTCACGCCCCACACCGGGGACCTGCTCCAGGTCTACACGCAGGTGGGAACAGGAAAAGGGGAGCTCGCGCCGGGGCATTCGGTGTGGCCGAACGTGATGATGTACGAGGTGGCGAAGCGTGAGGGCCGAGATGACGCCGACCGCTATCTCAACGCTGCCCAGAAGCAGGCCTCTTGGCTGGTCGACAACCTGGATCTCACGGATCCGCGCGTCACCAAGGGGCAGCGGCAGAGCGAACACGTACTGATCACGGGATTGGTGCAGTTCGCCGAGTCGTATCCGGACAAGGCTCCACGGGGCGTCACCCGGTTCGTGCGGGAGTGGGCCCGGATTGCCGTGGAACGCTCGGACAATCTCTGGGACTTCCGCCGCTACTCCGCCGACCGCTGGACCATTCCCGCCTTCACCGGCGGCGGGGCCGACGATCCCAACGAGGTGGGAAACGTGGCCGGCTTCTCCGCGCCCGCACTCGCGGCGGCGCGCCTTCTGGGAAATGATCCGCTGGCCGGCCGGCTCCGTGAAATCGCCACGGCACAGGTCGACAACCTCTTCGGCCGCAACCCGGCAGGACGTCACGCTTCCTACGACGCGCCGAGTGGGACGGCCGGATTCGAGGGCGTGGAACGCGGTTGGTATTCCGAGTACTACGGAGGAGCGGGGCTGCTGGAGGGTGAGTCGGGCGTGCTCGACGGCAGCCCGAAGAACGGGCTCTACCCCTTCAGCCCGGAGAAGGGCAATATCGGGCACACCGAAGGGTGGGTTGCCTTCAACACCGCCTGGAACGAGTCACTGGCATGGCGGGCGGTTGACCAGACTCGCCTGAGGGTGACGGCCCACGACCACGCTCCCGCGAAGGTCGTGAAGGCCGATGAGACGGTCCGGGTGGAGCTGTCGGCACCGCTGAACCTGGACGCCGAAGCCCTCGGCGAGGGCACGGTCGAGGTACGCGTGGGCGACCACCCGGCCAAGCCGCTGACCGTCACACAGACGGCGAAGAACTCGAAGACGTTCAGCGCGACCCTCGACATGGCGACGCTGCACGCGAAGCCCCGCGAAGCGATCACTGTGACGTACGGCCATGTGCCCTTCGCGGTGTCGTACTCCTTCACCGTGGCTGGGCGGGACTAGGACGTGCCCGCGAGGTCCCGTCGTCCGTTTGCAGGGCGGGGCTGACGGCGGGTGGTGCGTGCGACCGCAAGGCGGAGGATCGGCGTTGTGGATGGCCTGGCCGTACCTGGTCGGGCCCGACAACGCGGCGAGCGTGCGTGCCAGGCGGCGTCAGCCAGACGGGACTTTGCGGACCCGCCCTCTGCGAGGTACGCCGCAGGCGCCGGAACCGCCCACCTGTAGGGGAGCTCGACGGGGAAACCGGCTGATCGTTCAAGAACCCCCAACAGGACAAGAAGAGTGTGGCGACCACCATGAAGAGCTGCACCGCGCTGGACCGTTACATGGGCCTGTCCGGTCAGGCGGTCATGACGAAGCGGCCATGACGCTCACAATCGAAGCGATGGACAGAACACCACAGGTGAACCTGACCATCGCCGGAGTCAGGAGCCGATTGGCCCCCACCGTGTTCGCCATGAAGCCATGGAGAGTCGGTACCGCACATGCGTCACCGTCGGGGACGCGATCACCTCCACCGGGTCCAGCTTCAGGCCGCCAACGCCCTCCAGCAGCCGCTCGCCCGCCCCGAGCGTGACGGGCACGATGTGCAGGAGCAGTTCGTCGATCAGCCCGGCGGCGAGGTACTGGCGGACCGCGTTCGCGCCACCGGCGATCACGACCTTCTGGTTACCGGCCGCCTTCCTCGCCTGCTCCAGCGCCGACTCGATCCCATCGGTGACGAAGGTGAACGTCGTGCCGCCCTCCATGGTCAGCGGCTCACGCGGGTGGTGACTGAGCACGAACACCGGCGCGTGGTACGGCGGATTCGGCCCCCACCAGCCGGTCCACTCCTGGTCCCACTCACCGGTCCCGGGACCGAACATCCGGCGGCCCATGATGTAGGCACCGACATCCTCGCCGGCCTGCCGCGAGAGAATGGCCATATCGAGGTCCTCCGTCTGACAGGCATCCGCAACAAGGAACGAGTGGCCGTGACCTCAGCCGTCACGCGGTGGAATCCATGTTCCATGTCGCGGGCAGATCGCCGTCGCAGAAGACGCAGACGAAGTCGTCCTCGCGCACGATGTTGTGCTCCTGGCAGTTGGGGCACCGCCGGAACACCACCTCGTGGGTGAAGCCGGAGGGCCGCCCGAGCTCTGCTTCGTCCAGAGCACGCGCCACTGCCGACCAGGAGATGACGTCCGGGCAGTACCCGGTGGACTGGTTGCTGACCTCGCTCACGGCCCACCGATCTGCATCGCGCGTGAAGCTGATCTCGCCGGCACTCAGAACCATGTCTCCGCCGGCACAGGCCACGTGCTCGCTCCGTCGCGGCGCCAGCCGAAGCACACCGTCCGTGCCCACCACAAAAGTGAACGGCTCCGCCAACTCCGCGGCCGATCGCCCAGCGATCCAACCACCGAAGTCGGCCGCCGAGCTGATCCGGCACCCGCCGCTGCCAGGCCGGACCGCAGCCTTCAGCTCGACCGGTCCGACATACCGGTACCTCCGCCCCCGAGCACTCACATTGGCCAACCTAGAGCACTTCCGGCACACGCCCTGGGCCCGTCCGACAAGCCGGGCAGCTCAGTTGGTGACCAAAGCGAACGCCGGGCGACCGAGCACCTCCTCGCCCGCAAGCAACATCACAAGACCGTCCGCTAGGCGGTCTTGGAAACCCGCTTCGCCACCCCCGGTCCAAACTCCCGCCGCACGCTTTAGCCTGCCCATATGGCCCCAGACGCGAGTATCGCCTCAGAGGTCACCTCGCTGGTGATCCTTCCCGGACGGCGCCGTTGCGTTGCGGCCCGGCTTGAACAGGGCGTTCTGATCATGGAGTCGCGGGCTTTCGAGAGGCACATCCCAGTTGCCGCGATCGACCGGGTGGAGATCAGGGGAGCGAAAGGGTGCGGCTTTACGTCTCTTGGTGTCGCTCTACCTGCTTGCAGCCGCGGCGATTTTGGTGGGCGGCCTTCTCGGCGCGTACGAGTGGTACGCGGCGCTGGCGTGCTGGTTGATCGGTTCCCTCGCGATTCCGGTCCGTCATGGCGTGAGCGCAGGCTGGGACATGGCCCGGGAGGGGTGGCGGCTTCGGACCTCCGGCGTCCTCGTCTGTCTCCTGAGCCTCGCCATGGTCATCGCGTTGACGGCCATCGGGTTGGCGGGCCCGCTTAGCCGCCCTGCACGTCCTCTCCTTCGGCCCGCTGTACTGATCACTGGCCGGTGGCACTGCCCGGGTCTCGCTTCGCAGAGTGGCCGCGGCCGGTGACACACTCACCGGTATGGGGTGGAAGCGGCTGGCGACAGAAGTGATGTACCAGGGCCCGTTCCTGACGTTGCGTCGAGATGCGGTCCGGCGACCGGACGGCATCGCGGGTGCCTACGAGCATGTCACCGTCGGCGACGGCGTACGCGTCGTGGCACTCGACACCGACGGTCAAGTCCTGCTGGTCGAGGACGACTTCTACTTGCAGGGTCGGCGGATGGTGCATCTGCCCGGCGGCGGGATGGACGGTGAGAATCAATACCGCGCGGCTCTGCGCGAGTTGGAGGAGGAGACCGGGCTGACGGCCGCGCACGTGGACACGCTCGGTGTGATCGATCCGCTGCCCGGCGTCACCGCTGCCCGCACCCACCTGATGCTCGTCACCGACCTGCGTCCCGGCACCATGCGGCGTGAGGGGACGGAAGTCGGGATGACGGTCCACTGGCGCCCGCTGTCCGACGCCGTGGCGGCGGTGCGTGCCGGGGAGATCACGGAGGCCGGGAGCGCGACGGCTCTGCTCCTCGCCGCCCTCCCTCACAGCGAGTCACCGTCGGCCGGCTGACGCTCATGCCTGCCCGCAGGTGTCGCGGGGCGGGCGTCCGCCGGAAGGTTCTGGGGCGGAACCCGGCGAAGGCGGCAACTGGCCCAACGTTTCACTCTCACGATGGCCCACCTGCCTGGGCCGCCCCATGATTACCGTGAGAGCGGGATCAGCAGAGCGCCCGTCCCCCGGCGCTTCCGTGGATCAGAGAGGAACCCCATGCGAGCCATCACTGTCCAGGACCGCGACGCCGGCGTCGGCGGGCTGGCTCTCACCGATCTGCCCCATCCGCATGCCGCGGAGAACGACGTGATCGTGCGCGTGCACGCCGCCGGGTTCACCCCGGGCGAGCTGGCCTGGGCCGGTACCTGGACCGACCGGGCGGGGCGGGACCGTACGCCGAGTGTGCCGGGGCACGAGCTGTCCGGGGTCGTGACCGAGCTGGGGTACGGCACCACCGGGCTGACCGTGGGCCAGCGGGTGTTCGGTCTGGCCGACTGGAGCCGCGACGGCTCGCTGGCCGAGTACACGGCGGTCGAGGCCCGCAATCTGGCTCCTCTCCCGGCTGATGTCGACCACGTCACGGCCGCCGCACTGCCGGTCTCCGGGCTCACCGCCTGGCAGGCCCTCTTCGACCACGGCCGCCTCACCACCGGCCAGACCGTGCTGGTGCACGGGGCCGCGGGCGGTGTCGGGTCCCTCGCCGTGCAGCTCGCCCGGGAGGTCGGCGCCAGGGTGATCGGAACCGGGCGGGCCGCCGACCGGGAGACCGTCCTCGAACTGGGCGCGGACGTCTTCGTCGACCTCCAGGCCGAGCGCCTGGAGGACATCGGCGATGTCGACCTGGTCTTCGACGTGATCGGCGGTGACATCCTTGACCGCTCCGCGGGGCTGGTCCGGGCCGGAGGCACCCTGGTCACCATCGCGGGGCCGGTCACCGTGCGGCCGGCGGACGGGAGGGCCGTCTTCTTCGTCGTCGAACCTGACCGGGCCCGCCTCGCGGACCTGGCCGGACGGCTGCGGGCTGGGCGGCTCAAGCCGATCGTCGGCGTGGTACGCCCGCTCGCCGAGGCCGCCGACGCGTTCGCGCCGCGGGAACGCGTCCCCGGCAAGACGATCATCCGTGTCGTCGAGGACTGAGCGGGCGCCGCTGGACCCGGAGCCTGGACCCGGCGTGTCTTCCCTGCCCTGCTGGTCATGAGCCTGGTACCGGGGCTCTCCCAGATGTACGGATCATCGACCAGCTGGCCGCTGTAGGCCGTTTCCTCGGCGCCGGCTCCTGGGCCAGGCGAGGTGTTCGTCGACCAGCTTCGTCACGCACGACCCGGTATCCGTCCATCCCGTCACCCTCCGGTCCCGTTCCCCGGCGGGTCCAGTCGCTCGACCTTCGTCCAGCCAGTCCAGCCCCGCATCCTCAGCAGCTCGATCAACCGGCGGGCGGGCGGGGCGGTGGCGAACGCCAGGCTGTCGAGCAGTTTGGCGATCGGCGGCTCGATGTCCGCGTCGTCGACGTAGTCCTCGCCCCGCTCGTCGGCCACCTCCGAGATGTAGGCCGCCATCTTGTCGGCCAGCGCGACCAGTTGAGGGTCGTCGTCGGTGCGGTCCAGGGCCTGGCCGAGGGTGAGATAGAAGTCGACGAGCCGCGGGTCGGCGATCTGCCGGCGTTTGCGGGCCGTCCATTCCGGGATGCGCCCCGGCGAGTGCGCGGCCAGCGGGATCCAGCCGTCGCGCTCGACCTGGACGATGCGCTCGTCGACCCCGAGTGCCCGGAGTTGGTCGAGAAACGTGACGACCTCCGGCGGGAGTACGAGGCTGTCCCCGGCAGTGAGGCGGGCGATCCGTTCGCGATGCTGTTGGCGCTCGCGGATCTCGGCCCGTAGGCGCCTGTCGATGTCCGCGACCGCCGTGGCGAACTCGTCCTCGCCCGCCTGGAGCAGTTCCCGTACGCGCCCGAGGGGGACTCCCGCGTCGGCGAGGGTACGGATCTTGATCAGCTCGACCACGGCGGTGGCGTCGTACCTCCGGTAGCCGGAGTGGTCCCGCTCCGGTTCCGGCAGCAGGCCCTTGGCGTGGTAGTGCCGCACCGCCCGTACGGTCACTCCGGCGTACGCGGCCAGCTCGCCGATGGTCAGCATCGGATCAGTCTCCTAGCTCGCGGCGCGGGTCCGGTAGAGGCGGCGGGACCAGAGGTAGCCGGTCAGTCCGATCACCGCGCACCAGCCGACGGCCAGGAGTACGTCCGGGCCGGCCGGCGCTCCCGCCAGCAGGCCGCGGAACGCGTCCATGATCGGCGTGAACGGCTGGTGTTCGGCGAACCGGCGCAGTCCGGCCGGCATCGACTCGACCGGCACGAAGCCGCTGCCCACGAACGGCAGGAGTACGAAGATCATCGGCAGGTTGCTCGCGGTCTCCGGATCCGGGCTGGCCAGGCCCAGCGCCACGGTGAACCACGTCATCGCCAGGGAGAGCAGCACCAGCAGGCCCGCCAGGCCCAGCCACTGCGTCGCCGACGCGCCGGTGCGCAGGCCGATCAGGAACGCCACCCCGAGAAGCGCCACGAGCGCGAGCGCGGTCTGGATCATCGCGCCGAGCACATGGCCGGTGAGTACGGCGGGCTTGGTGATGGGCATGGTCCGGAACCGGTCGATGATCCCGTTCTTCATGTCGGTGGCGACCAGCACCGCGGTGCCGATGGAGACGCTGGCCACCGTCATCATCAGAATCCCGGGAGTGATGTACGTCAGGTAGTCACCGCGGTCCCCCGCCGGGGCTCCCGGCAGACTGGCGCCCATGGCCGCGCCGAAGACGTACACGAACAGCAGCAGGAAGAGCAGCGGCTGCCCGACCAGCATCACCGTCATCGACGGGTAGCGGGCCATGTGCGTCAGATTCCGGCGCAGCATGGTCGCCGAGTCGCGGACGGCGTACGTCGCGTCGCTCATACCGGCATCTCCTGTGAGGGTTCGTCGGTGGGGCGCCCTGTGAGGGCGAGGAACACGTCGTCGAGGTCCGGGGTGTGCACGGCGAGACCGGTGACCGCGCCGTCGTCCTCGATCCTGTCCAGCAGCCGTCGTAGTGCGGTGAGGCTGCCGTCGTGCGGCAGAGTTACGGTGAGCGTCTCGGCGTCCGGAATCGCTTCGGGCAACTGGCTCACGAGTTGGGCCAGTTGCTCGTTTCCGGCGGCCTGGAGCTGGACACGGCCGCCGGGGATCAGCCGTTTCAGTTCGGCGGCGGTGCCCTCGGCGACGAGCCTGCCCCCGTCGAGCACACCGATCCGGTCGGCGAGCTGATCGGCCTCTTCGAGGTACTGGGTGGTGAGGAAGACCGTGACCTCGTCGGCCACCAGTTCGCGCACGATCCCCCACAGGTCACGGCGGCTGCGCGGGTCGAGTCCGGTGGTCGGCTCGTCGAGGAAGATCAGCCGGGGGCCGGGCACCAGGGTCATCGCGAGGTCCAGACGCCGTTTCATGCCGCCGGAGTACGTCGCCGCGCGCCGGTCGGCGGCGTCGGCCAGGTCGAACCGCTCCAGCAGCCGTCCGACGACGAGCTGGGCGCGGTGCCGGTCGAGGTGGCCGAGGTCGGCCATCAGCAGCAGGTTCTCCCGCCCGGTCAGCAGCTCGTCCACGGCGGAGAACTGTCCGGTGACGCCGATCGACGCGCGTACCCGGTCGGCCTCGCGGCGTACGTCGTGCCCGGCGACCCGGACCGCGCCGGCGTCCGCCGGGAGCAGGGTGGACAGGATACGGACGGCGGTGGTCTTGCCGGCTCCGTTGGGGCCGAGCAGTGCGTAGACGCTGCCCGCGGGGACTGTGAGGTCGACTCCGGCGAGCACCTGGTGGTCGCCGTACGACTTGCGGAGTCCGGCGACCTCGATCGCATAGGTTCTTGTCGTCATGCGGACCATGCTGGGAGGTTGCCCCTGCGTCAGGGTCAACTGTCGCGGCGCGCTCTCCCTACCGCGCGGTCACCACGGTCGCCGCTATCGCTGCGGTCACTGCGGTCACTGCGGTTCGGGGACTGTTGGGTCCAGGGCGGCTTGCGCGGCCGAGGTGAAGTGCAGCCTGGCGCGCTCGATGTCGTCCGGCGGGTCATCGCGGCGCAGGCCGCTGACCACCTCGCCCGCCAGCCGGGCCACATCGGTGGGTCCCTCCAACTCCACTGCGCTGAAAGCCCGTTGCAGGGCCACCAGCCCGTCGGACCCGAAGCCCGTGCGGCTCGTGGGCGTCGCGGCCTCCAGGAACGCCACGTAGGTCTGGCGCCGCAGATCGAGGAGTCGGACCGCGCGCTGCTCCTGAAGCGTCAGGCGTACCGTGTGAAGCAGGGCATCCGCCTGCCGGTCACCGGCGTGCTGTGCCGCCTCGGCCTGTTTCATCCCCGCGCTCCGCGCGAACCAGCCGGTGACGAGGCTGCCCGCGAGGGCCGAACCTGCCGCGATCAGTGCGATCCCCCACTCGTCCATGGCGGCCATTGTTCCCGACCGCATGACGTGGAGTACCGCGAACGCCCGAAGGTACGATCAGGATCATGCCGCCGAACGAGCCCGAGGAACCTGGACTGATCAGCGGTGACTTCATGCCCGACGGGCGCCCGAAGCCCGAATCGAGCCTCTAGAATGGACACTTCGGGCGACGGGCGACGGGCGACGGGCGACGGGCGACGGGCGACGGGCGACGGGCGTGGCGGTTCTGTTCGCCGCGCGCTCGGCGATCGCCCTCTACAGGCTGCTCGACCTCCTTCCGGTGTTCGCCGGTGACGCGCGCGTCAGCCGGGTCTTCACGCTCGTTCCCGGTTCCGATTTCGGCGTCGACGCACTCGCTGCCGTCGAACGGGTCGGCGCACGTTCGGTCCCCTGGGACGAGGCGTGCCGCGATACGTACGACCTGATCGTCACCGCGAGTCCGAAGGGTGAGCTGCACCTTCTCCGGGGCCCTCGGGTGCTGTTGCCGCACGGGGCGGGCTTCGGCAAGACGTTCCACGGGGAGGGATCGGCGGACGCGCCCTCAGGCCTGGACCCTGAGCATCTGATGCCGCACGGCGGTCCACCGCCCGCCCTGCACGCGCTGGCCCACCCCGGCCAGATCGACCGGCTGGCGGCCCTCAGCCCGCGAGCGGCGGCGCGTGCCGCCGTGGTCGGCGATCCGACCCTGGAGCGGATCCTCTCCTCGCTCCCCCTGCGCGAGAGCTTCCGCGCCGCGCTCGGGACGGGTGCGAGGCGGCTGATCGTGCTGGCGTCGACCTGGGGCGGGGAGTCCCTGCTGCGGCGTCGGCCGGACCTGCCCTTCGAACTGGCCGCCCGCCTTCCCCAGGACGCGTACCAACTCGGGCTGATCGTGCACCCGAACGAATGGAGCCGGACCGGTGAGTTCGAGCTGTCGGAGCGGCTGGCGCCCGCGCTCGACGCCGGAATGGTCCTCGCCCGGCCGTACGAGGACTGGGCCTCGGTCCTGGTGGCGGCCGACGCCCTGATCACCGATCACGGTTCGACCGCGCTGTACTACGCGGCTGCGCTGGACGGTCCGGTACTCGCCGCGTACGACGGGGGCGACGAGCTGATCCCCGGCAGCCCGATGGCCGAACTCCTCGCCCACGCGCCGCGCTTGGGCCGGGCGGAGGAGCTTGAGATGGCTCTGGAGAGTTACCGGGTGGGGACCGGACGGGACGCCGCCGCGTCCGCTTTCCTGTCCCCTGCCTCCGAACAGGGGAGTGCGCTGGAGCGGCTCCGGCTGGAGCTGTACCGGCTGATCGGTCTCTCCCCGCCCGTCGCACCTGTCACCGTGCGGCTGCTCCCGATCCCGGCCCCGCCCTCTCGTACACCGTCCGCCTTCGCCGTACGCGTACGCCTCGACGGCGACGAGACGCATGTCGAACGGTTCCCCGGCCACGTCGACGCGCCCGCGCTCCACCTCGCCGCCGAGTACGGCGTGGCCGGCGAACGGCAGTCGCAGAGCGCGGCGTTGCTGTACCGGCGTAGGGACCGGGCGACTGCCGCCGCGTACAGCGTCGGGTGGACCGTGGACGGCTGGATCTCGCACGTGCTCGACAGCTATCCGGGCTGCCGCACCGCCGGGGTCGTACTGTCCCCGGTGCACTGCGTGGCGCGGGTCCGGGGCGGGTCGCTGGTGTCCGTACGGATCGAACCGCCTCGGGAGAACGGCCGGATCGTGCACAGCGATCCCGCCGCCGTGCTGTCCGCGGTGCACGCCCGGCCGGCGGGCGTGAGCCGTGTGACCTGTGTGATCGGCGGCCGACGGTACGAGGCGCACCTGTCCCCCGCCACCGCCGACGAGGCGGGACGGATCCTCTAGGAGCTGTCCGGCCCGCCATGGTGTTGGACGGTACGGGGCCCACTCGCCCGGTCCGGCCGGGGTGGTTGCCGATCACTTGCTCAAGGGCTTCGCCGTGGGGAACCCCGCCGCGCGAGCGGCCCAGGCGACCTCCGCGCGGAGTGGTCACATGATCGGCCGGACACGTCCTGGCCGACAGGAAGACGGAATCGGGACATCGACCGGCGTGCGGAAATGGGCCAATAGGGGAAGTCATCCTCCATGAGGAGCTCACACGGGCCACAGCACCCATCGAGGACACCACCTGACTCCGACGCCTCCACTCTCTCGGGGCACGTGTGTCCTTGACCGCCCCCGCCGGCGGCAGGTCGCCCGGTCGGCATGACCGCGGCGCACTGAGGTCGCGGGCCCGTCTGCGCCACTCGATACGCGGCATGAACATACCCACCAAGTCAGCGACTCGGCACAGGAAAGGAACGGTTTTGGCCAGCGCACCCGGAATCCCGCCCATAGTCCCAGGGCGCCTTCCGCTCCTCGGACACGGTCTGTCCATGGCAGGGAGCAGCAACCGACTGAAGTTCATGCGGGACGTCCGCGCCTACGGTCCGATCGTGCGTATCCGGCTGGGTCCCAAGAGTGTGGCTGTCGTGAACGACCCCACCCTGATACACGAGATGCTCACCCGACAGGCGGACGCCTTCTCTAAGGGCCTCCTTCTTGAGGGACTGAAACTCTTCAACAAGGATGCTCTGCCCATCACCGAGGGCCGGGTGCATCTGATACGGAGGCGGCAGATGCACCCGCCCTTCCACAGAGAGATGGTCAGGAGTTACGTCGAGAAAATGGTGCGCACCAGCGCGCCGGCCATCGACTCGTGGGACCCCGCCACGACACTCGACATGAAGACTGAGATGCAGCTGATCACTCAGAACGTGGTCATGTCGGCCCTGTTCTCATCCGTCCCGGCGCGCGAGCCCGCACGGGTCATCCTGGAGAGCGTCGACACCGTTTTCCGCGCCGCGCTGCTGAAAGTCCTGCTGCCGATACGTGCGCTGGAGAGCTTGCCCACACGCGGGAACCGGAAGATCGCGGCTGCGAGTTCCGCGCTGCGGGACGGAGTCACGGAGATCATCGAGGATCACCAGAGGCGGCCCGACTCGTATCAGGACCTGATCTCGCTGCTGATGAACACTCAGGACGATGCCGGCAGAGCCATGGACGGCAACGACATCCTCTCCGAGGTGACAGCGCTGCTCGCGGCCAGCTCCGAGACCACCGCCGTGGTGCTCTCATGGCTGTTCTACGAACTCAGCCGCAACCGTGACCTGGAGCGCCGTCTGCACGAGGAGGTCGACACCGCGCTCGCTGGCGACGAACTCACCGCCGACCATCTCGGCCGTCTCCCCTTCACCGGGCGGCTTGTCCAGGAGACTCTGCGGCTGTACGCGCCGTGGTTCCTCACCCGACAGGCCCTGCGTGACGTCCGGCTGGGCAAGACGGTGCTCCCGGCCGGAACCGACGTGATCTTCAGTCCCTACGCCGTGCACCGCGATCCGAGCCTTTACCCCAACCCCGACCGGTTCGATCCTGATCGCTGGCACCCGGACCGGCCGCAACCCCCCAGGGAAGCCTTCCTCCCGTTCGGGGCAGGCAAGAGAATGTGTATCGGCGACGTCTTCGCGGAAACGGAGGCGAAGGTCGTCACGGCTCTCATCGCGTCTAGATGGAGACTCAAGGCCGCGCCCATGAGGGGGTCCGTGAGGGCCGTGGGCCAGATGACCACGCAACCGTCACGGCTTCGCATGATCCCTGAGCTCAGGACCGACGCCCCGGATCGGTCCGCACAGTCCGTCTGATGACAAGCATGGGGCGCAGTGTCGCGGGCCTGGTGGACGCGCGTAGCTCACGCCCGAATCGACCCCCGTTCCTCGGGGTGGACGAAAAGCCCCAGCAGCAGGGCCAGGCCGCGGCGGACCCAGTCGGCGAGATCGACTGGGCCGTCGCGGCCGACAGTGCCTACGCCTACAGCAACGGGCCGCCTCGGCAGTACTTGCGGGCCGCGCCACACGGTGCCTGAGCAAGGCCGACAGCCAGACCGCCCGCCTCACCGCCACTGCCCTCACGATCCGGCTCCGGACATGATCACCCGGACAAGTGCTAGGCGAGGCCGTTGCGCACCCGGATGGCGTGCGCCGCCGCACGGTGGGCCCCGGCCTCGTCGAAGTGCCCCTCCTCGTCGGCCAGTTCGGCGAAGGCGTCGAGGATCCGCTGCTCGTCGGCGTCGGATCCCCGGCCGCGCGCGCTGGCCAGCGCGTCCTCGTACAACACCCGCGCCTCGCCTGTGCGTCCGAGTCCGCGCAGCGCCCCGCCCAGCGCGAAACCGATGCGCCCGGCCAGCCGCTCACGTCCCAGTTCGACCGCCGACCGGTGCGCCTGCGCGAGCAGTTGGGCCGCTTCGTCCACGTCGCCGAGCTCGGCCGTCGCCTGGCCGAGCCGGTAGGTCTGGAGCGTGACGCCGTACGTGTTGGAGATCGTGTGGTGCACGTCGCGGGAGCGCCGGAAGTCCGCGGCGGCGGCGGCCCAGTCGCCCTGGACCGCGTGCAGCGTGCCTCGGAACTCGATGGCTGACGCGCGCAGTTTGCTCGTACGCGTGGACTCCCCGAGCGTGTCGAGCGTCGCGAGCGCACGTGCCAGTTCCTGCGCCGCTTCGTCGTTTCTGCCCTGCTCCCAGAGGGGGCGAGCCAGTTGGCATCGCATGCGGACCAGCGCGGGAAGATCTCCGGCGCGCCCGGCCGCCGCGACGCCGAGGCCGAACACCTCGATGTCGTCGGCGGGGTGCGGGTGGTCGAGGAAGTGCGTCCACAGCGGTTCGCACAGGGCCCAGGTCTCGGTGTCGAGGCCGAGCGAGTGGGCCAGACGCACGGAGGCGTACAGCGCGTGCCGTTCGGTGTTCAGCCAGCGTGCCGCGCTCCGCGCCCGCTCGCGCCGCTCGGCGTCGGTGGTGTTGGCGTCGGCGGGGTCCGTGAGCGGGGAGTCGGGGGCGCCTTCGAGGGGCGGTACGGCGTCGGCCACGACGAGCCTGGGGCCGGCGGCGTAGAGGTCCGCGCGCTGGGCCTGCCGCAGGAACCAGGTCACGATACGCCGCTGCGCTTCGGCCCGTTCGCGCTCAGCCCCGTCGGTCCTGGCCCGGCGGCGGGCGTGCGCGCGCATCAGTTCGGGCAGCCGCAGCCTGCCGTCGGCGGTGTTCGACGCCTCGCGGGTGTCGAGCAGTCCGGCGATCTCCAGTTCTTCGAGCGCCTCGTCGGCCGCGTCCCGGCCGAGACCGAGAAGCGCCGTGGCGGATTCCGGGGTGAACGACGGTCCTGGATGGTCGGCGAGCAGCCGGTACAGCAGGGCGGCTTCGGAGGTGAGGCTGAGATACGCGGCGTCCCACACCTTCTCGACCACCGGGATGCCCTTCTCGTCGAGTTCCTTCGACAGGTCGGCGAGCAGGCGGGAGAGCGGTCGACGGCGGTACTTACGGATCCAGCGGGCGGCTACGTGTAAAGCGGCGGGCAGGCCGGCGCAGAGCTGGACGAGACCCCGTGCCGCGTCGGGCTCGTCCGAGAGCCGCTGATCCCGGACGACGAGCCGTAGCAACTCCGCGGAATCCACCGCGTCAAGCGGATGCAGTTCAAGGTCGACAGCGGCGCCGTCTTCGATGTCGTACAGCGGCCCGTGACTCGCGACGATCGCCACGCTGGCGCCGGAGCCGGGGAGGAGGGGTACGACCTCCGCTCCGTAGCGCGCGTTGTCGATGACCACGACGAGCCGTTGGCCGTCGGTCCGCGTCCAGTACTGCTTGCAGCGCCCCTTGAAGGAGTTGGCCAGCATGTCGGGGGCGACGCCCAGCGAGACGAGCAGCTGGCCCAGCACGTCGGCGACCACGACCGCCCCGTCCCGCCGGTACTCGTCGAGATCCACGTACAGCACGCTGTCCGGGTACCGGTCCCGCAGCGTACGGGCGATCCGGAAGGCCAGTTCGGTCTTGCCCGATCCGCCGGGGCCGCTCAGCGCGAGGCACAGGGGCCGGGAGCGGGCGTTCCACTCGGCGACGGCGGTGAGGGCCCGGTTCTGCTCGTCCTCCCGGTTGACGAAGTGCACGATCTCCGGCGGCAGTTCGTACGCCATGCGGTCTGCGGTCCCCTGTCCTGACGTGCCCTCATGTATGCCGTCACTCTAGGCGGTCGATGACGTCGAGATCGGTGAACTCGATTCATGGCTGGGCGTGGGGCCCGAATCCTTCGGGGCCGAGGTGCGGACCGCGACCTCTTACACGCACCGTCACCACTGCGGCTGTCCGGCTATGGCTCCGGGGCTGAGCCGGCCCGCGGTCTCAGTCCCCGACGAACCACAGGTACAGACCCTGTCCGTCGAGAGCCACCTGACCCAGCTCGATCAACTCGCGCGCGAACTCATCGGTCAGCACGCCTACAGCCCAGGTGGTCGCGCCGGCAGCGACGGGAGTGGCGGCGCCGCCCGGTTCAGCGCGCCTCGGCCGGCGTGGCGTCGTCCTGTTGTGGGAGCGCGTCGGCCGAGGTGTCGGTCATGCCGAGGCGGAGGTGTTCCACGTGGTAGAGCGCCTGGTCGAGCAGGCCGGCGACGTGGTCGTCGTGGAGGGCGTAGACGACGGAGCGGCCCTCGCGGGTGCCCGTGACCAGGCCGAGGTTGCGCAGCAGGCGTAGTTGGTGGGAGCAGGCGGACTGCTCCATTCCGACCGCCGTGGCCAACTCGGTCGCCGCGCAAGGGCCTTCGCGCAGGTGGGCCAGGATCAGCAGTCGCGACGGTGTGGCCAGCGCCTGGAGGGTGGTCGCGACCTGGGGCGCGTTCTCCGGAGTCAGGCGGGTGCGCGGCGTCGCGCTGTTGTCCGGTGCGTTCGCTCCATGGCCCATGGGCACCATTCTACGGAATGAACACATGAATAGCTGTTCAAGCGTTCCTGTACGGTGTGGGTTGACGACCTCCTCCCATGAAGGACTCCCTCTGTCATGGCCTCCACCCTGACCAAGCCCGTATCGCCGCCTCCCGCCGCAGCCGAAACCCGCCGGCGGCGTACCCGTGTCCTGGCGCTGCCCGAGGCCCGCTGGGCGTCGGCCGCCCTGGTGCTGTTCCTGATCGCCCTCCCCCTCGACCTGCTCGGAGCCCCGGCGTGGACTTGGGGACCGCTGTTCGCCGCCACGTACGTCGCCGGGGGCTGGGAGCCGGGCCGGGAGGGCCTGAAGGCCCTCAGGAACAAGACCCTGGACGTGGATCTGCTGATGGTGGTCGCCGCGCTCGGCGCCGCCGCCATCGGGCAGGTGCTCGACGGGGCGCTGCTGATCGTCATCTTCGCCACGTCCGGCGCACTGGAGGCGATCGCGACCGCGCGCACCGCCGACTCGGTGCGCGGGCTCCTCGATCTCGCTCCCGGCACCGCCACCCGGCTGCTCGCCGACGGCACCGAGGAGAATGTGGCGGCCGGGCAACTGGCCGTCGGGGACACCATCGTGATTCGGCCCGGCGAGCGGATCGGGGCCGACGGCCGGGTACGGGCCGGGGCGAGCGAGGTCGACCAGGCCACCATCACCGGCGAGCCGCTTCCGGTGGCCAAGGAGAGCGGTGACGAGGTCTTCGCCGGCACGCTGAACGGCACCGGCACGCTGCGGGTGGAGGTCGGGCGGGACGCCTCGGACTCCGTGATCGCCCGCATCGTGAAGATGGTGGAGGATGCCTCGGAAACGAAGGCCCCCACGCAGCTGTTCATCGAGAAGGTCGAGCAGCGGTACTCGATCGGCATGGTCGTCGCCACCCTCGCCGTGTTCCTCGTCCCCCTCGCCTTCGGCGCCGAACTGACCGGCTCGCTCCTGCGGGCCATGACCTTCATGATCGTCGCCTCTCCGTGCGCCGTGGTGCTGGCTACCATGCCGCCGCTCCTCTCGACGATCGCCAACGCGGGCCGGCACGGTGTGCTGGTGAAGTCCGCCGTGGTCATGGAACGGCTCGGCCAGGTGGACGTGGTCGCGCTGGACAAGACCGGAACGCTCACCGAGGGCACCCCGCGCGTCACCGACATCCGGCCGCTGGACGGCGCGCTGCTGGACGAGGACGGACTGCTCGCGCTCGCCGCGGCGGCCGAGCACCCCAGTGAGCACCCGCTGGCCCGCGCCGTGGTGGACGCCGCCCGTGCCCGCGGCCTCGCGCTGCTCCCGGCCGTGGACTTCCGCTCCTCCCCCGGCGTCGGCGTCACGGCCACCGTCGGCGGCGACGTGGTCGCGGTGGGCGCGCCGTCCCGGCTGCTGACCGGCCATCAGGAGACGTCGCCGGCCGCCGCGCTCGCGAGTGAGCTGGAGGCCGGTGGCCGTACCGCCGTGCTGGTTCAGGTGAACGGCGTGGCCGCCGGTGTGCTGGGCATCGCGGACCGGCCGCGCCCGGACGCCGCCGCCACCGTCGCCGCTCTGACGAAGCTCACCGGTACGGCTCCGACTCTGCTCACCGGGGACAACCCGCGCGCCGCCGCGCGCCTGGCCGCCGAGGTCGGTATCACCGACGTACGCGCGGGGCTGCTGCCCGAGGACAAGGTCGCCGCCGTCCAGGAATGGGAGAAGGCCGGCGTCAGGGTCCTGGTGGTCGGTGACGGAGTCAACGACGCCCCCGCGCTGGCCGCCGCCCACGTCGGTATCGCGATGGGCCGCGCCGGGTCGGACCTCGCGCTGGAGACCGCCGACGCGGTGATCGTCCGCGACGAACTCGCCACCGTACCCACGGTCGTCGCGCTCTCCCGCCGCGCCCGCGCCCTCGTCGTACAGAACCTGGTCATCGCCTCGGTGTTCATCACCGGACTGGTGGTCTGGGATCTCGTGGGCCACCTGCCACTCCCGCTGGGTGTCCTCGGCCACGAAGGCTCCACCGTCGTCGTGGGCCTCAACGGCCTGCGCCTGCTGCGCGAGTCCGCCTGGAAGCGCGCCGGCGCCGACGTCACCGTGTGAGCCGGCGTCTGGTGGCCGTGTGGGCATGCGGGCGCCGCCGGACGGGGACTCGCGGTCCGTGTCGGGCGGCGCCGGTGGGTACGGGTGGGTGTCAGCGTGCTTCGGCGGTACGGGAGTTGTCGCGACCGCGGTCGGACGGTGCCTCGTCCGGCGTGGCGGGTGCCGGGGCGGGGCTGGTACGGAGCGTGAGCCAGGCGATGACCGCACCGGCCGCCGCGATGGCGGCGGCGCCCACGAAAGCGGCCGAGAATCCGTCGGTCAGGGCGACGGGGTTGCCGAGTTCCTTCGCTCCGTACGCGGAGGCGACGGCGGTCATCGCGGCCAGGCCGAGGGCCGAGCCCACCTGGTAACTGGTGTTGACCATGCCGGAGGCGAGTCCGCCCTCCTCGGGGCGCGCACTGGAGAGCGCGGTGCCGAGGGACGGGATGAACGCCAGCGCCATACCGGCGGCGGCGAGCAGCGAGGCGGGCAGGACGTCGACCCAGAAGTTGCCGTCGGGGCGGGCGAAGGAGAGCCAGACCATGCCGGCCGCGAGGGCGAACAGACCGGTGACGATCAGCGGCTTGGGACCGAAGCGGGCGATCATCCGGGGCGCCAGCACGATCATCATGATCATGATGGCGACGGTCATGGGGAGCAGCGCGGATCCGGAGGCGAACGCGCCCAGCCCCAGGACCTGCTGGAGGTAGAGGTTGAGGAAGAACCACATGGGGATCCAGGCGCCGGCCATGAGGAGTTGGGCGATGTTGGCGCCGGCGAGGTTGGGGGCGCGCCAGATGGCGAGCCGCATCAGCGGCTCGCGCCGCTTGGCCTGGATCGCGACGAACGCGGCGATCAGCGCCACACCGGCGGCCGGCACCAGCCAGGTCCCGGCCGAGGCCCAACCGGTCTCCGGGGCACGGACGATGGCGTAGACCGCGACGGCGAGACCGGCTGTGACGGTGACGGCTCCCGCGAGGTCGATCGAGCCGCGGCGTGCGGGGGCGGCGGGCATGACGCGCGGGGCGAGGGACAGGACGATCACCGCGATGGGGATGTTGATGTAGAAGACCCAGGGCCAGCTCGCGTACTCGGTGATGACGCCGCCGAGGAACACGCCGGCCGTACCGCCCGCCGGGGCGGCGGCGCCGTACAGGGCGAGTGCCTTGGTCAGCTCCTTCGGGTTGCCGCCGAAGAGCATCATCAGCAGGGTCAGGGCGGACGGTGCGATCAGCGCCGCGCCGACGCCCTGGAGGGCCCGGCCGGTCAGTTCGACCCAGACCTCGCTCGCCAGGCCTGCGGCGAGCGAACCGGCGGCGAGGACGAGCCAGCCGGCGGCGAAGAGCCGCTTGGCGCCGAAGAGGTCGGAGAGGCGCCCGCCGAGGAGCAGCAGTCCGCCGAAGGCGACGACGTACGCGTTGAAGACCCAGGACAGGTTCTCCTGCGAGAAGCCCAGGTCGGTCTGCATCTTGGGGAGGGCGACCCCGATGATCGAGGTGTCCATGATCACTATGAACTGCGCGAGGGCGATGAGCGCGAGCGCCGTCCAGCGGCGTGGATCGGCTGGGGCGGTGGGTGATGGCATGACGGTCTCCTATACGGGAGTGGGGTATTGCCAACTCGAAAGACAACATACCCCCCAGGGGTATGCGATGGCCAGCGAAGGGCTTCCGAGATGAACGGCGCAGGGCAGGCGGGGCGGGGCGGAAGTCAGGAACACATCGGTGCGGCCGTCACCTGCCACCCGGGACGCCCCGCGGACCTGGCCGACGACTTCCGAAACGCGGCAACCGAGGCGTTCACCGAGCAGACGGCGCGGCCGTGGTGGTGGAGACCTGAATTCGGGCGGGTCGGCGTCCGGCACGGCCGTCACCGGCAGCGACCGCAGCGGTCGCGCCATCGGCCGCCCGGCCCGCGCGGACCCGACTTCACCACCCCCGACATACACCCCCTCCGGGTATCCAAGCCAAGAGAGCATCTGACTTGACTACATACCCCCAGAGGGTATGTTGGAGGTGTTCGGCCGCCCTGCGGAGTGGCCCCTTCACGAAGGAGACCCCCATGAACACGGGACTCAAGATCACCGCCTTCGCCGCCGCGATCGCCGCCACCTTCGGGACCGCGTACGGCGTCGGCACGAGCATCGACCCCGTCGTCGCCAAGAAGCCGCCGACCGCTCACGACGAGCACGCCGAGGCGGGTGAGGGGGCCGGCGGCAAGACAGCGGGCGGCCATGAGTCCGCGCCGGCCGGCGGTCTGCAGATCTCGGAGGGCGGGTACACGCTCGCCCTCGACACGCCGCGCGTCGCGGCGGGGACGTCGAGCGTCCTGAGTTTCTCCGTCAAGGACGAGAGCGGGCGCAAGGTCACCGCGTACCAGCGTGAGCACGGCAAGGAGCTGCACTTCATCGTCGCCTCACGCGACCTGACGGTCTATCGGCACCTCCACCCGACCCGCGCCGCCGACGGCACCTGGAGCGTACGGGCCGAGCTGCCCGCGGCGGGCGGATACCGGGCCTTCGCCGACTTCAAGCCCGCGAAGAAGGGCTCGACAGGGGTGACGCTCGGCGCCGACCTGGCCGTCTCCGGCAAGGCCGAGCCCGCCGCGCTCCCGCCCGCCCGCGCCACCGCCGAGGTCGACGGCTACCGGGTCACCCTGGACGGCGCCCTGGCCCCCGGCAAGGCGAACGAACTGAAGCTGACCGTCACCAAGGACGGCAAGCCCGTCACCAACCTCCAGCCCTACCTCGGGGCGTACGGCCACCTCGTGGCCCTCCGCGCCGGTGACCTCGCCTATCTGCACGTCCACCCGAACGGCGAACCGGACGACGGCGTCACCGAGCCGGGCCCGGAGGTCTCCTTCACCGCCACCGCACCCAGCTCGGGCGCCTATCGGCTCTTCCTCGACTTCCAGCACGAGGGTGAGGTCCGTACGGCCGCCTTCACCGTCGACGTCCCGGCGGGTGGGGCCGACGCCACCACCGGAGCGAAGCCCTCCGCAGAGCCCGGTGAGACGGAGGAGATCGACGGGCACGGCCACTGAGGGGCAGTGCACGGCCGGACTCATGCAGGGCACTCCGACCGTGTGTCAGTTGAGCGTGGCGCCGGAGCACGAACAGGCCCACGGCACCCCCCACCGCGACGAGTCGATGACCGCCCCCGCGGCGGAGTGCGACGCTACAGCGACGCGTTCCGCTCGGACCGGGCGACGGGGAACTTCACCCCGGTGAGGTCTTCGGAGACCGCCCACAGCCGCTGCTGGACGGCCACCTCGTACGAATCCGGGCTGGAGGTGACCAGCCGGGGGTGGCCCATGATCTCGTTGCGGCCGCCGGGGCCGTAGTACTGGCCGCCGAGTGCTCCCGGGTCGGTGGCGGCGCGGAGGGTCGGCAGCGCGCCCATCGCCGGCGACTGGGTGATCAGCGGCGCGAGCCAGGTGAGCGGAAGCCGGACGGCCGCGGGGGTGTTACGGGCGAGTTCGGTGCTGGACAGGCCGGGGTGCGCGGCCAACGCGACGGTGGTGCCGTGCGTGGCGAGCCGGCGTTGCAGCTCGTACGTGAACATCAGGTTGGCCAGCTTGGACTGACCGTAGGCGGCGGTCCGGCTGTACGACCGCTCCCACTGCAGGTCGTCGAAGTGGATCGCGGCCCGGATGCGGTGGCCGGTGCTGCTGACCGTCACCACGCGCGAGCCGGGCACCGGCAGCATCAGGTCCAGCAGCAGTCCGGTGAGCGCGAAGTGGCCGAGGTGGTTGGTGCCGAACTGCATCTCGAAGCCGTCCCGGGTGGTCTGCTTCGGGGTGTACATCACGCCGGCGTTGTTGATCAGCAGGTCGATCCGGTCGAGCCGGGACCGCAGCGCGGCGGCCCCGGTCCGTACGGAGTCGAGCGAGGTCAGGTCCAGCGCCCGCACGGTCACGTCGCCGCTCATGCGGGCCGCTGCCTGCTCGCCCTTCTCGACGTTGCGCACGGCGAGCACCACGGACGCCCCGCGCGCGGCGAGTGCCTTGGCGGTCTCGTACCCGAGTCCGGTGTTGGCCCCGGTCACCACGGCCACCCGGCCGCGCTGGTCCGGAATGTTCGTCGCCGTCCACTTCTCGCCCATGTCAGGCTCCCAACCAAGTAACGCACCGAAAGTATCTTGTGTCGACGACGTTAAAGTACCTCCAGTACGTTGTCAACGTACCGCAGGTACCTAAGTTAGGCTGGTGATCGTGACTTTCCAGCGGGCGCGAACCGAGGAGCAGCGCGAGATCCGCCGACGGGCGATCCTCGAAACGGCGTCGGCGATGCTCGACGAGATGCCTGTCGCCGCGGTCACCCTGAACGAGCTCAGCCGGCGCGTGGGGCTGGCGAAGCCGAACGTGCTGCGCTACTTCGAGTCTCGCGAGGCGGTACTGCTTGAGCTGCTGGACCACTTCTTGCAGGAGTGGCTGACGGAACTGGCGGGCGAGTTGGCCGCCGGTGTCGACGAAGATCTGCCCATGGCCGAGCGAGCGGCAGGGGTGGCAGAGATCCTCAGCCGCTCACTCTCCGGGCGCGTAGTGCTGTGCGACCTTTTCGGCGCGCAGGGCAGCGTCCTGGAGCACAACGTCTCCGTCGAGGTCGTGACGCGCTACAAGCGCGCCTCGCTGGAGCGCCTGACAACCTTGACCGCGGTGATCCAGAGGTACCTGCCGGAACTGGGCGAGAACGCGACGCTGTTCAGCCTGCAGACGATGGTCATGGCCGGCGCGCTGTCGGCGTACAGCACTCCCCCACCCAGCCTCCGGGCGGCCTACGAGGCCGAGCCCGACCTGGCCCGCTTCCACTTGGAGCTGGAGGACTCCCTGAAGCTGGCCCTCACCGCGACCCTTCTGGGCGCGCTGCCCCGCCGCTGACCCGCGCCGTCACGGGCTGTCGCCCTGCCAGTCCCAGCGCCCCGGATCACCTGCGCGCGGCCCGTACCCGGCCCGTCCGCCCGGCCCGTACGCCCCTATCTCGGTGACGAGCATCGCGCCGGTACCCAGCTCCTCGTCCGTCCACCCGGTCACGTCCAGGAGCAGCCCGTCCAACGGCCCGGCGCACAGCTCCCGGTAGGCGCGGCCAGGTCGGGGCCCCGGATCGGGGTCGTCATGGTCGGCGCCGTACACCCGACGCCGCATCAGTTCGTCCATCAGGGCAGCATCCCAGCCACCACTGACAACGAGCAGGTGAGCGCCGTCCCGGCGCCCTGTTCGATTGCGGGCGCGGACGAGGCCCGGCATCGTTCGGCAGACCCGAACGAGGAGGCATTCCCGTGGCCGCCAGACCCACCCGTCGTCTCGTCCTCATCGGCGGAGGCGTCGTGTACGTCGGCGGCGGCAACACCGCGAACCTGCTCGCTGTCTGGCGCGCGCACGGCTTGGACCGGCTGCCGCGCGAGGCGTACGACGGGGGGACGCTCATGTGCGGGATCAGCGCCGGTGCGAACTGCTGGGGCGAGGGGTCCCACACCGACTCCTTCGGGCCGCTGACGTTCCTGCCGGACGGGCTGGGCCTGTTGGCGGGGTCGGTGTGCCCGCACTACGACAGTGAACCGGGCCGTCGCCCCTCGTACCGGAAGGCCGTGGGGACCGGCATGCTGCCCGCCGGGTGGGCGGTGGACGACGGCGTGGGCGCGCTCTTCGAGGACGCTCTCCTTACGGAGGCGGTGACGCGGGTCCCGGAGGCGGTCCTCTACCGGTCGAGCCAGGCGGCGAGCGGGCGCTGGCGTGCCGTCTGCTCTCGGGGAGGACGTGACCCGCACCGCCCACACGCGGACCGGCTGGCCCGGACGGGTGTGCGGTCGGTCCGCCGCGCATGACAGGACCGTGAAGGGGTCACCGATCAGGTGCGGACCGAGGATTCCCGAGAAAGAGGTGCCTGATGAGTCGTGCGCTGATCGTGGTCGATGTGCAGAAGGACTTCTGTGAAGGTGGCAGCGTTCCGGTGAAGGGCGGTGCGGACCGGGCCGCCGCCATCGCCGAGCTCGTTCGGGGCTCGGCGGGCGGCGAGTACGCGCGGATCGTCGCGACGCGGGACCACCACTACGATCCGGGCGACCACTTCTCCGACCGGCCCGACTACGAGAACTCCTTCCCCGTCCACTGCGTGGCCGGCAGCGAGGGAAGCGACTTCCACCCCGGCTTCGCCGCGACCGCCGCCTCGGACGCGGTGGACGAGGTCTTCTTCAAGGGCGCGCACTCCGCTTCGAAGAGCGGTTTCCAAGGTGCGACGGAGGGCGGTACGCCGCTGGCCGACTGGCTCCGCGCCGAGCACATCACCGAGGTCGACGTCGTCGGGATCGCGACCGACCACTGTGTGAAGGCCACCGCGCTGGACGCCGTCGCGGCGGGCTTCACCGCGCGGGTTCTGCTCGACTACACGGCGGGGGTCGCCCCGGACACCACCACCCACGCCCTGGCCGAGATGCGGGAGGCGGGAGTGGCGCTCTCCGGGCAGCCAGTCGTGCACGGTTGAGGACGGTGGAGGGCAGGGGCCGCGGACGGGTCATTGGCAGCCGGACCGATCACCGGCCAGGTGTACCGCCCGGCACGGACGGCCACCGGACGGTCAGCACCACCGACTCCTCCTCCGCGAACCACGAGTGGTCGGTGCCGCGGCCCCACACCACGTAATCACCCTGTCGCTCCAGAAGCACGCTGCGGTCCGGGAGTTCGACGCGGAAGCGGCCGCTGATGAGAACCAGGAGAGCTGTGCGCACCTCACCTCTCACCCAGCTCGCCCGCTCGTCGCCAGGTGGATGGACGCCCCACTTGATCTCGACGGCGTCACTGTGGCGCGGATCGCCGGCGTCCTTGAAGTGGCCGAGGAGCCATCCCCGGTCCAGCGTCGCGTCCTTGCCCGCGTTGCCCACGTACACGGTGTCGTTCACCCTGTCGGGCCCCGGCTTCCAGTCTCGGTCCGGTCGGTGGGCCAGTCGCCGCGCTTCGCCAGGTTCAGGATCAGCGCGGCGATGTTCCACGCGTCGTCGTCGCCCCGGTGGTGGCGGCCCTCCAGCGGAAGGCCGGCGCTCGTCAGGGCCTGGGCCATGCCGGGCCGTCGCCGCAGGCCGTAGGAGGCGGTGAAGGCGACCTTCGCGTTGGTGTGGCGGCTGCCGAACGGGTACTCGGTGCCCGTCCGCCGGCACTGGCGGGTGAACTGATTACGGTCGTAGTCGCCCCAACTGGCCCAGGGCAGCAGTCCCGTTCGGTGCTGGGCGGCCAGGGTCCGGCAGGCCTCGGCGTACGACAGGCCGCCGTCCACCTCGGCCCGGGTCAGCCCGGTCAGCTCCGTGCAGAAGGGGCTCACCTCCGAGCGGGCGGGTCGTACCAACAGCCGGTGCCTGGCGAGGCGTTCGCGCGCGCGCAGGTCGACCACGGTGAGCCCGATCTCGATGATCTCGCTCACCTGGCCGGGCGGCGGCCGGCCCTCCCAGCATGTCGCCTCGACATCGACCACGTTCAGCAGGTGCTCGCCCTCGTCCATGAGGAGAGAGCGTAGGAAGCGGCGACGCTCCAGGTCATCCGGATTTCACGGGTCGCGGCCGGCATTCGGTCCTCTCGAACGCCGGCCGCGAGTGGTGCGGAGATGCGTTGACGGATCAGCCCGTGTGCTGCGCCCGCCGGCGGCGTACCGCGAAGAGGCTGCCCGCGCCCACGGCCACCGCGGCCACCGCACCGAGTGCGAGCGGCAGCGCCGGGGAGGAGGAGCCCGTCTCGGCCAGGTGGGCGTTGTTCGTGGTCGGGTCGTTGCCGCCGGACGAGGAGGAGCTCCCGGTTGAGGAGGAGCCGCCGGTCGAGTCGGTCGAGCCCGGCGAGCCGGTCGAACCCCCGCCCGTCACGTCGAGGCTGATCTCCGCCTTGTCGTTGGTCTTGTCGGGGTCGAACGGGCGGTCCTCGGTGCTCAGTGCCACCGAGCCCTTGGCACCCGCCAGCTCCTTGTCGATCTTCAGCTTGATCGTGTACGTCTCGCCGCCGCCCTCGTCGACCCACCTCTGGCTCGTTCCGCAGGACAGCGCCTTGCCCTTGGCCTCGCAGAACCCGTCGGGCTTGACGACCGACGTCCCGGCGGGGGGCGTGATCAGGACCTCGACGAGGGGGTCCCCCTCCCTGGTCAGCACCCAGGCAGGCCCGGCGTTCCTGAACTTCGCCTTCAGCGTCACCGTGTCGCCGACCGCGCCCTTCAGGTCGGCTCCCGTGACCTCGTAGTCGGCCTTGTTGACGGTGGTGACGGGTACGTCGACGAAGTCCTTGGTGGCGTCGCCGCCGGCCGCGCGCTCGACCAGTTCGACCGCCGGGGCGGTTCCGGCGACCGGCGTCGTGGCGGCTTCGTCCAGGTCCGGGTAGTAGTCCCGCACGGTCATCCGCAGGTCGTCGTTGAGCGCCCGGTCCAGTGCCTTGATCGCGAGGGGCTTCTTCGGCTCGTACAGGACGCCGGGCTCCAAAGCCTGCTCGAACGCGCACACCACGTTCGACTTCTCGGTCATCTCGTCGTAGGACGGGACCTGGTGCGCCTCGCAGTTGGACGGGATCTCCGCGTAGTCGAGACCTCGCGTGACCGAGTAGGAGACCCAGACCTTGTCGACGGCCTTCGTGCCCTTGTTCGCCACGACGAGCGACGGGTCGAAGCTGGTGCCCGGCTTCACACCCTCGACCGGGGCGACGTCTCCCAGGACCAGTTCCGGGGCGGCCTCGTCGGCGAAGGCGGTGGGCGCGGCGGCGCACATCGCGACCAGACCGGCGGCGCTCAGCGCGGCGACGGCGGTACGGGAGGTGCGGCGGTTGCGTGGGGGGATCGGCATGGAACGAACCTCTGCAGAACGGAACGCGGGCAAACGGACAGTGGACTCCGGGAGAACAACTCCTCGATCTCCAAGACACCTCTTGGCGCCGAACGGTTGCACCCGCACCGGCGGTCCGGCCGTCGCGCGAGACCTCGCCCTCACTTACGCAGCCCCCGCGCGCGCACCGGCGCCTACACTGTGTGGCGCGTGACGCAGGGGCAGGGCCGGCTGAGCGGGGGCGGATGGTGCAGACGGATCAGGTTGTCCAGGTGCACTGCGGAGAGAGCGGCTTCGGCAGCGGCTATCTGATCGCGCCACGGCTTGTCCTGACCGCCTCTCATGTGGTGCCGCCGCCCCACGAAGAGGCGACGATCACTCTCTCGGAGTCAGGCGTTTCCGCCGCGGCGGTGGTGCGGTGGCGACGGTACGACGGCGACACCATGGACGCCGTACTGCTGGAGATCCCGGCCGACCGGGCATGGACACCACCAGCGACGCTACGTGACGCCTTCGGCCGACGCCCGCAGCGCTGGGGCCGGTTGGTGACGGGCGGTACCGAAGTACCGGTCTCCGTCACGGGATTCCCGCGGCAGCAGCGCGTCAAGCGGGACGGGCAGCAGCGGGCGGAGCGCCGCCGCGAGTCACTGGCGGGCCGGGTCAGACCGCACGGTGGCTCACGGTCCTTCGAAATCCTCGACGAGGCAGGGCTGTTGGAGGTCGACACCGCCGCGAAGACCACCCCGTGGTCGGGGATGTCAGGCGCGGCTGTCTTCCTGGCCTCCGAGGATCTGCTCCTCGGCGTCGCACGGGTGGATCGCCGACCGCGCCACGGCACCCGGCTGGCGTACACCCGTAGCGAGGATCTGCTGGCGTGTGCGGACTTCCGCGCGGTGGTCCGCGAGGCGACGGGCGTCGACCCGGGACCCGAACCCGCCGAGTTCGCCCGCTTGTTGGAACCGACGCCGCCCAAGCGCGAGGTGACATCGGCGACGATGCTGCTGCGGGCGGACGCCGAGGTGGTGTCCTTCCACGGCAGACAGGACACGCTCGAAGAGCTGGAGGCGTGGTGCCTCGCGGATTCGGACGGCCTCCCGTCCGCCCGCGTGCTCACCGCCCCGGGCGGGCAGGGCAAGACGCGGCTGGCGCGGCAGCTCGCGGCACGGCTGCGGGACAGAGGATGGGTGGCCGGTCAGGTGCGTCGGACGCACGGCGATCTGGACGCGCTGCGTACCGTCCAGCACCCGCTGCTCCTGGTCGTCGATTACGCGGAGACCCGGCCCGAGCTGGTCAGGGAGCTCCGGGAGCGGACGGCCGAGGCCAGGCATCCGGTCCGGCTGCTGCTGCTCGCCCGCTCGCGCGGCTCCTGGATCCGGGCGACCGGCGCGGTGCGGGAGATCAGACTGCACGCGCTCAGCCCCGCCCCCGACGAACGGGAACACGCGTTCCGTACGGCGGCCCGGGACCTCTCCGGCCGCCTGGCGGAGGTGACCGACGGGAACGTCGACTGGGCCCGGGTGGCGGACGCCCTGCCCGCCGGCCGGCCGCGAGGGGCACCGGGGGCCGAGACGGCGCTGGCCGTGCAGATGGCGGCCCTGGCGACGCTGCTGCGTCACGTACGGGATCCCCGGGAGGAGGAGATCACCGTGGAGGACCAGCTCCTGGGGCACGAGGAGCGGTACTGGTCGGACACCGCCCGCTGGAGCAGGGAGCGCCGGGAGGGTCTGCGCGCGCAGGCGGTGGCGGCGGCCGTACTGTGCCCCGCGCGCGACGAGTTGGAGGCGCGCGAGACCCTGGCCCGCCTGCTGCCCGACGAACTCCCCAGCCTGACCGGGGACATCGCCGCGTGGCTGCGCGACCTGTATCCGCCGACCGAGGACCGCTACTGGGGTCAACTGGAGCCGGACCGGCTGGCGGAGTACCACGCCTCCGAGCAGGTCGTCGCCGACGGCGGACTCCTGTTGAGGCTGTTCGCGCGGGCCCCGGACCATCAGCGCGTACAGATCCTGACCGTGCTGGCGCGGTCGGCCGTGGCCCACGCCAACGAGGACCGGGCGGACCGGGCGCACGCCGTCATCGGGCAGTTGCGCCAGGTGCTGCGGTCCGTGCCCGACGACGTGCCGCTGACCGCAGGCGTACTGCGTGCCCACTCCGACACCCTGCCGGAGAAGTCCCATGTGCTGCGCGACTACGCGCTCGACGTCGCCCGTGAACTGGCCCGGCTGTGTCCCACGACGGACCACACGCCGCAGGCGCTCCGGGACCGCGCCTGGGCCCTGCACCACGTGGCCGAGCGGCATCTCGCGATCGGCGACTGGGACGACGCCCGGCAGGCGGCCGACGAGGCGGCGGCGATTCGCGGCCGACTGGCCGCCGACGACGGGGCGGCCACGCTCCGTACGGAGTGGGCCGACTCGCTGCTGGTGCAGTCGCACGCCCTGCGTATGACGGGACGGCTGCCGGCCGCGTACGACGCCGGCCACCGGGCGCTCGACCTCTTCCGCGCGCCGGCGGAGGAGGACGGCGACGAAGAGGAGGAGAGGCGCGAACGCGGGCTGGTGCGGGCGCTGATCAACCAGTCCCGGGTGGTCTGGCAACTCGACCCGGAGGCGGTCCCCTTCGACCAGATCGCCCGGTCCGACGACCACACGGCCGAAGCTGTCCGGCGAGCCCGCGAGCTGACCAAACGGCGCCCCGATCTGGAACCGCTCCTGCTGCCCAACGCGCTGGTGGCACGGAGCACGGCCCTCTGGCGCTTCCAGCGGCACGCGGAGACCCTGTCGCCGAGCCAGGAGGCGGCAAAGACCTCGCGCCGACTGGCACGGGAGAACCCGGACGCCTATACCGCCGACCTCGCGCGCGCCCTGCTGGGTCTGTCCGTCGACACCCACGGCTCCTCGCGCGCCGAGTCGACGGCGCTCCTGGAGGAGGCCATCGAACTTCTGCGCCCGCAGGCTCGCGACCTGCCGCGCGTTCACCTCTCCTCGCTGGCCCAGATGTGGCACAACCTCGCCTGGGATCAGCTCGACTCCGGAGATCGGCGGGCGGCGCTGGCATCCATCGCGGAGGCCATCGGCCATCGCCGGGAGCTGGCGCGCGGTCCGTACGCGACCGAGCAGCCCAGCCTGGCCAGGTCGGTGCACACCCTTGCCCGCTTCCACGTCGAGGCGGGGGAGCATCACACGGCGGTGGAGCTCTTCGAGGAAGCTCTCGCGATCTACGCGCAGGCGGAACTGCCGCTCAGCGCGAGCGATTTGAACGGGCAGGGCTCCACCGCTCTCAGCCTCGCGTACGCCTACGACGCCGTCGGTCGCCCGGCGGACACGCTGACCGCCCTCAACCAGGCCCTCGACATCCAGCGCCGTCTCAGTGACTACGGCCAGCTCTACACGGAGGACTACGCCCGCAGCCTCCACGACGGCTCCAGTCTGTACTGGAACCACGACCGGCATATCGCGGTCCGGATCCTGCTGCGCCAGGCACTGCCGCACTACCGCCGGCACTCCCGTGTCAACGAGGAGGGACGCCGGGGGCTGGCCTCCTGTCTGCACGACCTCGGCACCAGTTACGGCACACACTGGGCAACGACCGAGCGGGCGGTTCGGGCCCTGCGGGAGGCCTACCAACTGCAGTTGGAGCTCGCGGCCGAGGACGTGACGCAAGAGATATGGCTGGCCGGCACCGCCGCGGAGCTGAGCCGTGCGTTGCTGGCGACAAGCCGCTTCCGCGAGGCCGTACGCGTCTCGGAGACCGAAGTGAGCGTCCGGCGACGGCTGTTGGTCACCGCACCGGCCGACCAGGAGCGCCCCCTGTGCCGCGCTCTGCTGAGGCTGGCCGACGGACGGGCGATGGCAGGGGAGACAGCTGCTGCCTGGCGCACCGCGGTCGAGGCTGAGGAGCTGTGCCGGACGTTGGCCGGTCGGACGGACGAGCCACCGGATCGGACCGCGTTCCTTCTCGGTCGCCTGGCCGGCACGCTGAGTCTGTGTGGTCGCCACGACGGACGTCTGGCCGTCCGGGCCCTGGAGCCCGCGCGGCGGTCCGTCCGGCTCTACCAGGGCGTGGTCGAACGGTCCCCGGACAGGCAGGCCGATCTGAGATGGGCGGTCGCGGTTCTCGCGAAAGCCCTTGACCGTACGGGCAGGCACGCCGAAGCCATCGATGTACAGATACGCAGAGGAGCATGACGCCGTGACATCACCACTCCATGACGAGGGGCGTGGCGAGTCCGCCGAGGACATCCGGCAGGACGAGGAGAGCGCCGAGCGTGCGGCCGGACTGTTCTACGGGAACGTCAACGAGTTCGTCACCGACCGGTTCATCTACTTCGTCCAGCGTCCCAACGCCGCTTCCGGGCAGGTGTGGTGCCCGGAGTGGTACCGGCACGCCCAGGCGTTGTCCCGGCTGGACTCCGTGTGGCGCGCCTGGGAGGCGCTCCGCTGGGACGCCGGCATGGGACTGTCCAGCTGGTGGCTCAACCACGCCGACCCGCACCTGCGTGCCCTGTTGGACCCCGTCACGGGGCCGTTCGCCAACTGCGCCGACGGCCATCAGGACCCCCGGCCGCTTCCGGTCATGGACCCGCCGGAAGGGCTTTTCCTTGACCAGCGGGAGCCGGGCGGAAGGGACCCGTTCTCGCTCGACTGATCCCGTCGCCGCGAGCGCCCCGGGCCACGGCGCGGGGCGCGTTCCTACCGGTCGCCAGGGCCGCCGTCGCGGGTGATCAGGTGCTCGAGCCGGTCGAAGCGGGCGTGCAGCGCCCGCAGTTCCAGATCGGCGTCGGCCCTCCCCCGTGCCTCGGCGTGTTCCAGCGCCTGTGCCGCCTGGCGGGCGCGGCGCGCGGCGGTGCCGACGAACCAGGTGGCGAGGGAGGCGGTGACGATGCTGAACACGGCGATCCCGACGAGCATCACGATCGCCGCGATGACGCGCCCGGCCGCCGTGACCGGATACAGGTCCCCGTACCCGACGGTCGTCGCGGTCTCGATGGACCACCACAGCGCGAGCGGGAACGACGTGATGGTCGCACGGGGCGCCGACGCCTCGCACGGGACGATGATCCAGGAGCCGATCAGCATCACCAGAACGACGCCCACGGCCGCCCACATGGACGCCTTCACATGCAGCCGCCGCCACCGCTCGTTGCTCAGCAATTTGTGGAGGAGATAGGCGGGCGAGAACGGAGGCATGGACCGAAACTAACCGTCGGCGGGGCGGCCGGGCGGCAGGACACGGCACGCGCCCGGGAGACCACCGGGCCGTCAGGCCAGCGTCGCGTAGACGATGAGGTTGTTCACCGGGTGGCCCTCCGCGTCGAAGTCACCGTCGCAGGTGATCAGTCGCAGGGCGCGGTCGGCCGTGGGGCCGTACACCTTGTCGGTGGGGAAGGAGTCCTTGCCGACGCTCTCGGTGTCCGTGACGGTGAAGCGCGCCGACTTCCCCCGGCTGTCGCCGACGGTGATGTCCGCGCCCTTGGTGATCTTCTTGAGGTCGTGGAAGACGGCCTTGCCGAACCGGGTGTCGTTGTGGCCGATGATGACGGCCGCACCGGCTTCGCCGGGCGTGGCGCCGCCGGTGTACCAGCCGGCGGTCATGCCCTTCTCGGGCGGCGGTACCTCGACGGTTCCGTCCGGGTTGAGGCCGAGTTCCATCAGATCACTCGTGACGCCGATGGAGGGGATGGAGACCTCGACGGGAGTCGCGGGCCGTCCAACTCCCTTGGGAGCGCGGGGCGATGGGGTCCCGGCGTCGGCATCGGCGCTCGCGCCGGTGGCGGCGACCGGGGTGGCGGTGTCCGGCGTGGACGAGCAGCCGGTCAGCGCGATGAGCAGCACCGCGGGTGTGGCGAGAGCGAGGCGGGCAGGGGGCACAGCGGGCTCCAGAACAGGGCGGTCGGGGTCTGTCGGGGCGTCGGATCGTCGGGCCGTCGGGCCGTCGGGCCGGATGGGCGGGGCGGGCGCCGTGGGCCGGCGCGGGTGGGCGCCGCCCCGTGAAAGGGCGGCGCCACTGTCGCGCCGGGTCAGATCTCGCGCCGCGCGGCGGAGCGGCGACGTACCACGTAGGTGCCGGCGCCCGCGAGGAGCAGCGCCCCGGCGGCCGAGCCTGCGAGGGTGGTCGCCCCGGAGTCCGTGGCCGGGGCCTCGCCGGCGGCGACGCCACCGCGCGGGACCTCCTTGGCCGCCGCGGCCTTCTCGGCCGCCGCCTTCTTCTCGGCCTCCTCCTTCGAGATCCCTTCGCCCGAGGCCTTCTTGACCGCCTCGGCCTTCTTCGCGGCGTCCTCCTTCTCCTTCTCGGCGGTGGTCTTCCCGGTCTCCGACGCGGACGGCGTCGGCTTCCCGTCCGAGGCCACGGCCGCGGTGACCGGGACGAGCATCGCTCCGGCCACGAGGGCCGGCAGGACGACGAGGCGCAGACGGTGACGGTGGGACATGTACGACTCCAGTTCCAGCCCGGCTTGGGTGGTGCCTGGATGCCGATTCGCAGCCAGGTTCCGGGCTGGGCTCCAGGCTGGCGACCACTTGTGAAGAAGCTGTCAGAGCGTCATGTTGATCGGATCAGGGCCGTCGGGACCGGCCGCCGCCTCGGCCGCTGTCGCGTCGGCGGGCGCTTCGGCGGGCGCGGGCGGCAGTCGCAGGGTGAAGACCGATCCCTTCCCCTCGGTGCTCACGACGCTCGCCGTACCACCCTGCGCCTCGGCGAGCTTGAGTACGATCGCCAGGCCCAGGCCGCTGCCACCGGTACTCCGGTTGCGGGACTTCTCCGCCCGCCAGAAGCGGTCGAACACATGCGGGATGTCGTCCGCCGGGATTCCGGCGCCGGTGTCGGAGACCTCCAGGGCCACCTCGTCCCCGTGGCCGGGGCCCGTCCGGTACGAACGCAGGGTCACCCGGCCCCCGGACGGTGTGTGACGTACGGCGTTGGAGACCAGGTTGCTCACCGCCTGCCGCAGCCGCACCGGATCGGCGTACAGCGTCGGTCCGGGCGGGCCGGGTTTCGGGGTGGCGACGCCGAGGGTGACGCCGGCGGTCTCGGCCGGCCCCTGGTAGGCGGCGGCGACCTGACCCAGCAGTTCGTCGGCGTACACCGGTTCCGGGTGCAGCCGGAGCGCGCCCACGTCGGCCGCGCCCAGGTCCTGGAGGTCGTCGATGATGTGCTGAAGCTGGACCGCTTCTTCGAGGAGCGAGGAGACGAACGCCGGGTCCGGGTCGGCCAGACCGTCCTGCGCCGCCTCCAGCCAGCCGCGGATGTTGCTCAGCGGAGTACGCAGCTCGTGGGCGACGTCGCTGACCATCACCTTGCGCTGCTCCTCCAGCCGGGCGCGGTGCACCGCCATGTCGTTGAAGGCCGCGGCCAGCCGTCCGATCTCGTTGTCCGGGCCGACGGGCACCGGCGCCGAGTCCAGGCCGTCCCGCATCCGCTGGGCGGCGCCGGTGAGGGCGTGCAAGGGGCGTACGAGCCGGGCTCCGGCGATCACCGAGACGCCCACGGTCAGTGCCAGGACGAGGGCCGTGACCCCGACGATGCGCGCGGTGTTCGACGGTGAGAGATCGAAGCCGGGCACGCTGACGGCGCCGGTGCCGTCGATGAACAGCAGGGCGGGCGCGGCGACATGGTCCGTGAGCTGTTCGCGGCGGGCGCTGCCGACGCAGGAGGCGATGGCCCGGTCGTCGCCGCGTTCGACGGCGGCGGCCTTCTTCTCGGCCGGATACTTCTCGCTCGGGTATTTCTCCGCCGACTGCTTCTCCGCCGACTGCTTCTCGGCCGCTGTGATCTGGCCGTAGCCCCGGTCCCAGGACAGGTCGAGGTTGAGGGTGGCGCCCTTGTGCCCCTGCCGTTTCAGACAGGCGTCCGCCAGTGTGTTGAGCTCGTCGAGGGCCTTCTTCTCGGTCAGGGTGGCGCCCGAGTTCTGTGCCACGCACTTGAATTCCAGGTCGCGGTCGGTGTCGCCCCGTACGAACTCGATGCGGGGCCGCCCGCTCGGGCCGTCGACCACATCGGCGGCGACGCCCACCGAGTTGAGGCAGGCGACCTGCTTCTCCGTGATCGCCCGCAGCTCGGTGCGTTCGTTCGCGGGCAGCAGGAAGGGGCCCACGGCCCGGGGATCGATGCGGTCCGAGCCCGCGGTCATGGCATCGGGCACCAGCACCGTGTCGACGGACAACGGGTCGACGACCGCCGAGGCCTGGGCCGGCAGCGGGGCGACGGACGAAGCACCGGCGGAGTCGAACAGGGGGCGCCGGTCCTCGGTGGTCAGGACGATCCGGCGCTGGGAGGTCCGGGCCAGTTCGCGTGCGGTGTCCTCGACGTCCTCCCAACGTGGGTGGGTGGCGGCGTACCCCAGCAGGGTGTTGTAGATCTTCGCGTCGGAGCTGAGGTCCTGTCCCTGCTCCTGCCGGATCGCTCCGGAGGTGGTCTGCACCGCGAGCCAGGCCGTGGCGGCGACCGCGCACGACGCCACCAGCACCGACACGATCAGCAGCCGGCCGAGCAGGCTCCTGCGCAGAGGCAGCCGCGGTCTCCCCCGCTCCCGCCGCCGCCGTTCCGGTTCACGACGGCGCATGGCGTGCCTCCTTCGCGGGGTCCGTCAGCTTGTATCCGACGCCGAACACGGTCAGCAGGCGGGCCGGGCGCCGTGGGGCGTGCTCGATCTTCTTGCGCAGATGCATGATGTGCACGTCGACGGTGCGGTTGCTGATGTACTTGTCGAAGCCGTGCAGTTCCTCCAGAAGCCGCTCCCGGCTGAAGACCCGGTCGGGCTCCATGGCCATCGCGGCGAGGATCCGGAACTCGCCGGGGGTGCACACCACCGGTGTTCCCGCGACCGACACCTCGTGCCGGGCGGTGTCGATCCGGAGCGCGCCCACCGACAGCGCTTCGTCCTCGATGGAGGCGGCGGAACGGCGGTTGCGGCGCAGCAGTGTCCGTACCCGGGCCGTCAACTCCCGTGGACTGAACGGCTTGGTCATGTAGTCGTCAGCGCCCAGGTCCAGACCGAGCAGCAGATCGTCCTCGGTACTGCGGGCGGTCAGCATCAGCACCAGTACCTCGCGGCACTCGGCGCGCAGGATGCGTACGACGTCGAGGCCGTCGGTCCTGGGCATCATCACATCGAGAACGAGCAGGTCAGGTTCCCCGCGCCGGACCTCCTCCAGGGCCGCGCGGCCGTCGGGGACGACCGTGACGGCATGCCCTTCGTGTTCCAGATAGCGGCGCACCAATTCGGCTTGTTTGGCGTCGTCTTCGGCGATCACGATGTTTGCGCACACGTCGCGATCGTAGCGATCGGCCCGCTGCGAGGAGTCCGTGGCTTTCTCAGGCGGGCCAGGCGTGCATCGCCGCGTCGGCGACGCCCTGGAGTGCCGCTCCCGTTGCGCCGTCGCGCGCCTGCTGGGACATGCCCTGGATGATGGCGCCGATGAACCGGGCGAGTGCGGACGGGTCGGTGTCCGGGGGCAGTTCGCCCGTCGCCATGTCGGCGCGGATTCGGCTCTCGAAGCCGGCGATGTTGGCTTCGCGCCGCTCCCGCAGGGCGTTATCGACCTCAGGGGTCGCGCAGTTGACCGCCGCGCAGATCATCAGGCACCCACGGGGGTGCGACGGGTCGGTGAACACGGCCGCCGTCTCGGTCAGCAGCCGCGCGAAGCCGGCGCGGGCCGTCGGCTCCTCGTCGAGCGCGCGGGCACCGAAGGAGCCGTAGCGCACCGCGTAGGACTCGACGACCTCGGCGAAGAGGGTCTTCTTGTCGCCGAACGCGGCGTACAGGCTGGGTGCTCCGATGCCCATGGCGTCGGTGAGATCGGTGATGGACGTCGTCTCGTAGCCGTGTTCCCAGAAGGCCATGGTCGCCCGTTCCAGCGCCGCTTCGCGGTCGAAGGAGCGGGGTCTGCCGCGCTGCTTGGTGGCCATGCGCTCATCCTAACGCGTTCTGTAGTGGCCGCTAGATATCTGCTACGGTCCTTTCTGTAGCGGTCACTAGAGAAAGAGGGGGCGTCGGCCATGGGTGTGCTCACCGGCAGAACGGCACTGGTCACCGGCGGCAGCAGGGGCATCGGGCGGGGCATAGCGGTGCGGCTCGGTCAGGAAGGGGCGCGGGTCGCCGTGCATTACGGCACCAACGCGGCGGCAGCCGCCGAGACGGTACGGGCCGTCGAGAAGGCGGGCGGTTCGGCGTTCGCGCTGGGGGCGGAGCTGGGCTCGCCGGGCGACGCGCAGGCGGTGTGGGCACAGTTCGACCGGCACGCGGACGGGGTGGACATCCTGGTCAACAACGCGGGGATCGGGACGTCGACCACGTACGAGGAGATGGAAGAGGCGGAGTACGAGCGGCTGTTCGCGGTCAACACCCGCGCGCCGTTCTTCCTCACCAGGCTCGGCCTGGAACGGATGCCCGACGGCGGGCGGGTGATCAACGTGTCGACGGGGCTGACGCACGCGGCCGTGATGCCGGACCTGATCGCCTACGCGATGAGCAAGAGCGCGCTGGACGTCTTCACCCGCGATCTGTCCAAGCTCCTCGGCCCCCGGGGCATCACGGTGAACGCGGTCGCGCCCGGCATCATCGACACCGACAACACCGCGCCCCAGATCCGGACGAGCGACGAGGCCTGGGCGCGGGCCGCCGCCGTGTCGGCGCTGGGCCGGGTCGGCCGGGTGGACGACGTCGCCGGTGTGGTCGCCTTCCTCGCGTCGGACGACGGCCGCTGGATCACCGGGCACTGGCTGGATGTGACGGGCGGCTCGCTGCCCTAGCCGCGTACGGTCCGGGGGCCGTCAGACCCGGGCGACGAGTTTGACCTCGACCAGCAGTTCGGGGAAGGCCAGCCGGGAGGTGCCGATCATGGTGCTCGCCACCTGGGGGTCCGGCCGGCCGTACGCCGCCTTGCGCACCGGGCCCGCGGCGGCGTCGCCCGCGTCGGCGTCGAGGACGTAGATGACTTCGTCGACGACGTCGTCCAGTGAGGCGCCGAAACGGCTCAGCAAATGCGCCGCGTTGGCGTAGCACTGGCGCAGCTGCTCGCCCATGTTGCCGAAATCGGTGACCTTTCCGTCATCGTCGACGGGAGCGGGTGCGACGAGTTCCTTCCCGTCATGGGCGACCTGACCGGAGAGATAGATGGTGTCGCCCCGTCTGATCGCCTGAACATACCCGTAACTCTCCTCCCAGGGGACGCCGAAGCTTTCGGTCTGGTCCTGCCGCGTCCTGCTCATTACGCCCGCTCCCATTCGTCGGCAAGTGAATTCCCTTTGAACGGTAGAGGGCGGGACCGGTCCGGACCAGGCGGTGGCGTGCCACTTTCAGCAAGGATCGTGCCGCGGCGGACGCCAGGTCGGAAGCGGGGCCGGTGGGCTACCCTGGGCGGGGAACACGGAGACAAGGGGACGTTGTTGCACTCCGGAGACGAGAAGACAGTTGTCGCGATTCTCGCGGTGCCGCGACTGTACGCGCTGGACGTCAGCATTCCGGCGTATGTGTTCGGTCGGCACCCGGGTTATCGGGTCCTGGTGTGCGGAGATTCCGGCGACGAGTCGTCGCAGGTCGTGGCGGCGGACATCAGGCCGACGCACTCGCTCTCCGACATCGAGGGCGCGGACATTGTCGTGATTCCGGGCTACGAGAATCCCGATGAACCGATCCCGGCGAGCTATGTCGAGGCGTTGCGCGGCGCCGTGGAAAGGGGCGCTCGTATCGTCGCTGTGTGCACGGGTGTTTTCGCGCTCGCGGCGAGTGGGACGCTGGACGGCAGGGCAGCCACGACGCACTGGCAATTCACCGACCTGCTTCGGGAAACACATCCGGGAGTTGACGTCGTGGAGAATCAGCTGTTCGTCGAGGACGGGGCAATTCTCACGTCCGCGGGTGCGAGTGCCGGAATGGACGTGTGCCTTCATGTCGTCCGGACCGATTTCGGGATCGCGGCGGCGGACGGTATGGCGAAGGAGGTCGTCAGCTCTCCTGTACGCGGCGCGAACGAGCCCCAGTACGTGGACGCGCGGACTCCCGCGCGGGCCGACCTGCGCGCGACTCGGGAATGGGTGATCAGCAATCTTGGCTCGCCGATCACTGTCCAGCGGATGGCGGACCACAGTCTGCTGTCACGGCGCACCTTCATCCGGCGGTTCGCGCGTGAGACGGGAATGCCTCCCATGCACTGGGTCGCTTCGCAGCGGATCATCGGCGCGAGGCGGCTCCTGGAGGACTCCGACTGGTCGGTCGAGCGGATCGCCGGGGCGACGGGTTTCGGTACGGCCTCGAACTTCCGCAACCTCTTCCGGCGGGAGGTGGGAGTGACTCCGAGCGCCTACCGGACGTCGTACCGATCGGATCGGCGCCCGTCGGTCGGCGCGGGTGCCCGGGGCGCGGTCCAACCCGGCGACGGCCCATTTCGCGCGGGTGGAGAGCCCGCTCAGTGACTTGGCGAATCCCTTGCCGATCGTCGCCAGCAGCGACTTCGCGTGCCGCATGGTCTCGCGGGCGAGCGGGGCGTCGCCGGACTCGGCCGCCGCGAGGGCCAGTTCCAGGTGCTGCTCCGTGATCAGGCGGCCGAGGCCGCGGCGGTGCCACTGCGCGACCGTGCCGTCCTTCGCGGGGCCCGCGACCGCTGCCCGCGACTGCTCCAGCGCCCGGCCCGCTGCGGGGAGATCGCCCTTGTGGCGTTCGAGCCGGGCGAGGACGTACGCCGCGCAGGCGCGGTCGCGGTCGGTGTCCTGGAGGGTGAGGAGGGCGGACTGGGCGCGGGCCGCCTGGGCGTGGTCGCCGAGTCGCTCCAGGGCCTGGCTCAGTGCGCCGAGGTGATCCGCGTCGGGGCCGGCGTCGTCCAGCATGCGGATGAGCGCGACCCGGGCATGTTCGGTTCTCCCCTGCCGACGGGCCAGTTCGATCCAGGTGAAGGCGCTCTCCGTCTCCGGGTCCCGGCCGTACTTCTCCGCGTCGGCGCGGAGCGCCCAGTCGCGGGCACCGGGGGCATGCGCGGCCCGCAGCAGCGGCAGATCCGCCTCCTCGCCGTGCAGCGCCACCAGCATCGCGGCGATCCAGCGCTCCTCGTACCACTCGGTCCGCTCGGCAGCCTCGCGCTCCAGAAGCAGCCGCAGCAGGGGCAGATCGCCGTCCCGGCGGTCGTACTGCGCCGCCCGCACCACGCCCGCGCGCAGGACGGCGTCGGCGACGGCGTCCTCCCGCGCTCCGGGCTCGCCCGCGCGGACGCGCGCGAGAGCCGTCCGTCCGGGGCCGAGCACGAGGTCCCGCAGCGGCCGGCGGACCGGTGCGCCTGGCAGGCGATAGGCCCTCAGCTCAAGGGAGTTGAGCAGCAGGTGGTCCGGTTCGGTGCGTTCGCCGGCCGACTCCGACAGGGCGACGAGTTCGGTCAGCGGGCGGTCGGGAAGCGCGAGTCCGGCGAGCAACGCGGCCCGCTGCGCGTCGAGTTCGGGGGCGAACTCCTCGCGCGCCTCCTCGTCGGCGGCGTCGACCTCGGCGCGCAGCCGGTCCTCGTCGAGGTCGGCGGAGATGTTCTCGCAGTACCGGGGAATCCGGACGATCGTCTCCAGCGCCTCGGTGACGCTGTCGGCGATCAGCACGGCGTCGCCCTCGAAGGAGGCGTACAGCACGGCCGTACCGGCGCACAGGAAGTACGTGCCGCCCGTGTCGTCCCCGGCGATGGGCTCCAGCGACGCGCCGGATGCGAGGTGGACGTCTTCGAGGTGGTACGCCCGGTCGATGTCGAAGTCGAAGGGGAACGCGGCGAGGGCGGCCAGTTCGGGGCGGGAGCGGAGCAGGCTGAGAACGCGGTCGGTCATGCGGAGCGAGCCTAGTAGGGCGCTGTCGGCGGACCTGGTACGGCGTTCGTGGCGGGCGTCTCGGGGGCGTTCGCCGGGCTGTGGATCGTGATCGGCGTTGTCAGTGGTCACCAGTAGGTTCGTTCGTGTTCCGCCGTTACGGCGGCGCGCAAGTCCCCCCTGCTGAAAAGGAGATGGTGCGGTGTCGGATTGGGAGAGGTCGAGCATGGCACGGGTGATTCCGCCCGCCCGGCCGCGCAAGCTCGCCAAGGTCCCCTTCGTGGAGCTGGCCGACGGACGCCTCCAGGGTGTGGTGTCCAGTGGATCGGACATCGAGCGGGTGTACGTCTCGTCGGTCGGGGCCGGCACCTTCGCGTACGCCTGCAGCACCAACAACAACCGTCCGTGCGGCGGCGCGCGGGGCGGGTTCTGCAATCACATCCGGACCCTGGTCAACGAGGCGGTGCTCCAGTACGGCGCGGAGCGCGTCGCCCGCTACCTCCGGGTCGAGACCGAGGGCGAGCCGAGCGCCCAGACGCTCACCACGAGCATGACCGGCGCGCGTCCGCCGCGGGGCGACACCGCGGCGGCGGCGCCCGTCTTCAGCCGGTTCCTGCGCCACCTGGCGTATCTGGAACTCGCCCCGACGACGGGCCCGTTGCCGGAGATGCAGTGGTTCCCGCCGACCAGGGCGGTGGCCTGATGCGTACCGACCTGCTCGCCGAGACCGTCGACGGGGTCGACGAGGCCATGGCCGCTGTCGACGCCTTCGACAAGGCGCTTGTCGTGGGCCTGCTCCGTCCGCACGCCGTCCTGACCACGGGTCTGACGGAGCTGGCCGGCGCCGTCGCCGGGACGCCGTTGGCCGCGCGGGTCGCCGAGGCGGCGGAGAAGGCGGCGGCGGGCGCCGCGAGCGAGGACCACTTCGTGGCTCTCGCCGCCGCCCGCACGGCCCTGGTCGGTTCCGTCCATGACGCGCTGACGGCCCGCGTGGAGGAGGCGACCGGCCGGGCCCGCGCCGAGGAGAGCGGAGCGGCCCCCGCCGGCCGACAGGCGGGGAATCTGCTCGCCGCGGCCCGTTCCTGGCTGTCCGACCTGGCGCGGGGCGGCTGGCAGGGCATCGACCACGAGGTGGTCTCCGGGGCGGCGCCCGTCGTCTCCGCGATGCTGCCGGACCCGGAGCTGCGCCGCGCGGCGACGGTGCTCGACGGCTTCGCCGCCGAACTCGCCGCGTGCTGCCCCGGGTCGACCCTGGAGCGGGTCCCGGTTCGCCGCTGGGCCGATCTGTGGTCGCGGGCGATGATCCTGACCGTGCCCGGTGCGGCGGACGTGCCCGTGACCGGTACGGCCACCGGGCGTCTGCTGCCACTGGGCGTGGACGTGCAGGAGCACGCGACCGCCGTCCAGGCGCAGGTGCACGCGGTGTTCGAGCCGGCGGACGGCGCGGCGCCCCGTCTGGTGCGGGCGAGCGTCTCCGTACCGAAGCCCGACACGGTCGTCGGCGCCGGCCTCTGGCAGCTTCTGCGCCCGCACATGTCGCTCCTGGCAGCGGTGAGTGAGGGCCGCTCGATGGACCTCACCGACATGCCGCTGACCGCCGGGGGCGACCTGGTGTGGAGCGACGAGCGGGCTCGTACGGGCAAGCCGGCCGACGCCTTCGCCACGGCCCGCGTCGCCATGTCCACCGCCACGGCTGCCGCGACCGCGCCCCTGGACCGGCATCCGGCGCGGATCGCCGCACCGGTCTTCCTGGAGGGGTACGACGCTCAACAGGGCGACGAGGGGCTGACGTTCACACTCGCCGGGCACGGCCTGGCGGTCGACACCGACCGGATCCCGGCCGCCGGACCGCTCACGCCCGAGGCGGTGGCCGCGTCGGTGGCGTGCATCGGTCTGCTCCGCTGGGACGCCGGGGCGTTCACCGTCCAGCCGCTCGCCGTCGAGACCCTCGTACGGAAGAAGCCCGCCGCGATCCACGCCGGGGCGTGGGCGGGTGGTACGTCCGACAAGGCGGGTGTGAAGGCCGAGAAGGCCGCCACCGACGCCGGAGCGGTCCTGCGTGAGCGAGCGGGAAGGCTGTTGCGGAAATGACGGGAACGACGGATTCGACGGATTCGACGGAAGCGGCCGGCCGGAGCCCCGAGGTGAGTGCCGACGACAACCGCCGCCAGGTGCTGTACTGGCGTCTGCTCGCCCGGCTCTTCGACCCGGAGGAGCAGGCGGCCCTGGAGTCGGCGAGTCTCGCCGTGGTCGAGGACATCGGTCTGCCGGCCGCGCTGCTGGACCCGAAGGTCTCGGTGGGTTCGACCGTGCAGCGGCATCCCGAGCTGGCCGCCGAACTCGACGGTCTGATGGTGCCCGCGCCGCCGTCCGCGCCCGGGGACGACACGGACATCGGCGGCGACGGACGCGACCGTGCCGCCGAGGTGCGGCGCGCGGCGCTGGTGTCGAAGGTGCTGCTCAACGTCTACGCGCCCGCCGGTGGTTCCGGCACGGTCACCGCCGGTCAGCTCGCGCAGTGGCAGTCCGACGCGGACTGGCTGGAGCGCGCGCTGGGCTGCGAGCCCGGTGCGCTGCGCGGCGGTCGCCCCGCTCGGGGCCCGGGCGGGCCGGACCTCGACCGGCTGGTTCCGGGGATGGGCCCGGAGCTGGGGGCCATCGAAGCGGACCTGGTCTCGCGGATGCGGCTGCGTGAGGTGCTCGCCGATCCCGCGCTCGCGGCGCGGCTCACCCCGAGCATGTCGCTGATCGAGCAGCTGCTGCGCGACAAGAGCAATCTGTCGGGCGTGGCGCTGGCCAATGCGAAGGCCCTCATCAGGAGGTTCGTCGAAGAGGTCGCCGAGGTGCTGCGTACGCAGGTGGAGAAGTCCACGGTCGGCGCCCTGGACCGCTCGGTGCCGCCCAAGCGGGTGTACCGCAATCTCGACCTGGACCGCACGATCTGGAAGAACCTCACCAACTGGAGTCCCGAGGAGGAACGGCTCTATGTCGACCGCCTCTTCTACCGTCACACCGCGCGCAAGACGACGCCCCAGCGGCTGATCGTGGTCGTCGACCAGTCGGGCTCCATGGTCGACTCGATGGTCAACTGCACCATTCTGGCGTCGATCTTCGCGGGTCTGCCGAAGGTGGATGTGCATCTGATCGCGTACGACACGCGCGCGATCGATCTGACTCCCTGGGTCAACGACCCGTTCGAATCGCTGCTGCGCACCAATCTCGGGGGTGGCAACGACGGTCCGGTCGCGATGGCGATGGCCCGTCCGAAGATCACCGAGCCGCGCAACACGGTGCTGGTGTGGATCTCCGACTTCTACGAGTTCGACCGCTCGCAGCCGTTGTTCGAGGGCATCGAGGAAGTCCACCGCTCCGGCGTGAAGTTCATCCCGGTCGGCTCGGTGACCAGTTCCGGCCGCCAGGAGGTCAACCCCTGGTTCCGGGAGCGCTTCAAGGCGCTCGGCACACCGGTGATCTCCGGCCACATCCAGAAGCTCGTTCACGAACTCAAGACGTTTCTCGCTTAGAAAGGCCCTGCTGTGTCAGACATGTTGCGCGCTCCCGCCGAAATCAAGTACGCCGAGGAGCTGGACTGGCTGGAGTCGGTGGACGACGGTCCGAAGCCGTTCTCGTGGCGCCTTTCGCCGAAGATGGTCCGTCTGTTCATCCTGGGCTCGGAGCGGGCCGACGGGCTCGACCGGGAGATCCCGCAGAAGTGGTTCGGCGACCGCAGTCTCGTCGAGCGGGCCGTCGTCACCCTGGCGTCCGACCGCGGCCTGCTGCTGATCGGTGACCCGGGGACCGGCAAGAGCTGGCTGGCCGAGCTGCTGGCCGCGGCGATATGCCGCAGCTCCACCCTGGTGGTGCAGGGCACGGCCGGCACGACCGAGGACCACATCAAGTATTCGTGGAACGTGTCCATGGTCATCGCCAAGGGCCAGTCACGTGAGTCGATGATCCCCTCGCCGATCATGACGGCGATGGAGACCGGCGCGATCGGCCGGTTCGAGGAGCTGACCCGCTCCACCAGCGACGTCCAGGACGCGCTGATCTCGATCCTGTCGGAGAAGTACATCTCGGTCCCGGAGCTGGACAGCGACAGCATCGTCTTCGCCAAGCCCGGCTTCTCGATCATCGCCACCGCCAACAGCCGCGACCGGGGCGTGAACGATCTGTCCTCCGCGCTGAAGCGACGGTTCAACTTCGTGCGTATCCCGGTGGTGACGAACAGGAAGAGCGAGGCGGAGATCGTCCGTTTCCGTACGGAGGAGCTGTTGCGCCGGCACCGGATCGAGCTGGACGTGCCGCCGACGCTCCTGGACGTGCTGCTCCAGAGCTTCGCGGATCTACGGGCCTCCGCGGCGGCGGCGGGCAGCGACGACGAGAAGCTGGAGTCCGCGCTGTCGAGCGCCGAGCAGATCGGCGTCCTGGAGGACGCGATCCTGCACAGCAACTTCTTCGGCGAGCGTCAGCTGACCGCCCGTGCCCTCGCCTCCTCGCTCGTCGGATCGCTGGCGCGGCGCGAGCCCGAGGACCTGGCCATCCTCAACAAGTATCTGCACGGCGTCGTGGAGCCGCGCAGCAAGGAACAGGGCGGCTCCTGGCCGGAGTTCCTGGAGGGCGGTCGGGACGCGATCGCCACCCTCTCGTGAGCCCCGTGCGGGAGGACGAGGCGGTCTTCGAGGCCCTGCGTACGCAGTTGCGGGAGGCCGCGACGGCGCTGGCCGACGGGCCCGACGCGCTGGAGGGCATCCTCCTCGGCATCGTCGACGACGTCGACCGCGCGGTCCGGGAGCCACTGGAGATCTTCCCCGTCTGCCACCACTCCCCCGCCTCGGCGATCGCCATGGCGCGGCGGCTGCGGGAGAAGCGGCCGAAGGTCGTCTATCTGGAGCTGTGCGAGGACATGGCGCCGCTCCTGTCCGAGCTGCGCAACTGCCGGCTCCCGGTGGCGGTGCAGGCGTTCGCCAGCGAGGTCAAGGGCTTCCCGGCGGACTGGGCGCCGCTGTCTGTGGTCGCTCCGATCACCGAGGCGTCCGCCGAGTACCAGGCGATCGCCTACGCGCTGGACACGCCGGGCGTGGAGCTGGTCCTCGTCGACCGCTCGTCGGACCACGTCTTCCAGTGGCAGGCCGGCGGGTCTGCGGAGGACCGGTCCGCAGAGCCGGAAGCGCCGGACGCGCCGTCGGAGACACCGCCGGCCGAGGAGGACGCGGCGCTGCACGGCGACGCCGTCGGTGTGGAGATCGGCGACCTGCGCCCGCGCTTCGCCGAGCTGGAGGAGCATCTGCTGCGCCACGGCCGGGTGCGGCACTGGTCGGAGTGGTGGCACCAGTACGTCGAGCTGCCGCTCGGCGACAGCGACCACGACACCTACCGGCAGGTCATGCTGCTGATCGGCAGCCTCTTCCGGCGGCTGGCGCCCGGCGACGCCGAGCGGGTCCGGGTGGACGAGGACCGCGAGCGCCACATGTGGACGAGGATGCGCGAGCATCTCGCCGCGTCAGGTACGGATCCCGCGGACTGTCTCTATGTCTGCGGCGCGTTCCACGCGGCCAGCCGGGTCGAGGAGTTCGGTGTCGGAGGCGCCGCGACCTTCGAGATCGGTCCGCCGAGCGCGAGCGTGTGGCAGCACGGTCTGATTCCCTCCAGCCACTCGGCGATCGAGGCGCAGTTCGGCCTCACCGCGGGCTCGGTGTCCATCGCCGCGACCCAGTGGGCGAAGAATCTCAAGCGGACCCGCGTCCAGCCGTTCCGGCTGGAGGGGCAGGTCGGTGCGAAGAAACCGGCGAAGACCGCGAAGGCGGCCGTCCCGCTCACCCCCGTCGTCCCCGGGGTCGCGGACGTCGCCTCGGACAAGCTGTCCGGTTTCCTGCGGCGCGCGCCGGTCCTCGACCCGCTGGACGAGGCCGAACTGCTGGGCTGGTCGGTGGAGATCGTGCGCGCCGCGCGCCGCAACGGCTATCTGGCCTCCACCGCCGACGCCATCGCCGTGTTCGAGACGTCGATCCTGCTGGCCGGGATGCGCGACCGGGCCAGGCCGACGCCGTACGACTTCCAGGACGCGGCGATCACCTGCGTCGAGAAGGACTCGGTGCCTGGCCGGCGTGACGTGCGGCGCATCGTGGAGATCATGATGGGCGGCGACCGGATCGGACAGGTCGGCTACGAGGCCCTGCCGCCGCTCGCGCGCGATGTGCACGACCGGCTCGCGCCGCTGAATCTCAAACTCCAACAGCGCGGTGTGCAAAGGGCGTTGCTGGACATGGCGGCCAGTCCGGAGCTGGCGCGCTGCTCCGACGTGCTGTGGATGCTGCGCCATCTGCTGCCGTGGGGCGCCGCGCGGGCGATCATGGGTGAGCGGCGGCTCGGCGAGCAGCCCATCCAGGAGTCCTGGGACCTGGCGCTCGGCACTCATCAGCGGGAGCTGATCGAGCTCGGGTACGAGGGCGTGACCATCGAGCAGGTGCTTGAGCAGCGTCTGCGGCGCCGGGCGTACGACGCGCAGGCGACGACGGCGGATGTCCTGAAGGCGGTGGAGGACGCCACGCTGTATCTGCGCAGCCGCCGTCTCGCCGACGAGCTGGGCACGCGCGCCCTGGAGGTCCTGGCGACCGAGCGCAGCGTGGACGGCGCGCCGGAGGTGCTGCGCCGGGTGCGCCGGCTGCTCGCGTACTACCGGACCAGTGAGCCGGTGCTGCCGCCGTGGATCGAGTCCTTCGTCAAGACGGGGTACGCGCACTACTGCACCCTGCTGCCGACGGCGTTCGGCGACGAGGACGCGACGGTCCGGCAGGTCGCCGCGATGCTGGGCTTCCTGTTCAGCATGGAGAGTCTGGCGCTCTCGCTGGGCTGCGACCGTACGCAGTTGGACCTGGCGTTCGCGCAGTCGCATCCGAAGGAGCCGGCCAAGGTGGCGCTGCGGTGGGCGGCCCAGGTCCAGCTGGGACAGCTCTCCCGTGCCGAACTGCGTTCCCTGTGCGACGACTTGCTCGGCAATCCGCTGGTGGTGCCCGCCTATCCGCGCTACCTGAGCGGGTTCCTGCACGCGCTGGAGCCGGTGCCGCAGCTGGCGGACTTCGTCGTGGAGGCGGTGTCCAACGCGTTCGCACGGCTGCCGGATCCGGTGTTGCTGCCGTGGCTGCCGACCCTGATCAGCACCCTGCGGGCCGACGGCTCCGACCTGGCGCCGCTGCTGATCCGTGAGGCGGGCCGGATCTTCCCCGGCCGGCTGGCGGCGCTGGACGCGTGGGTGCCACCGTGGCTGGAGCCCCCGACGGTCGTGGAGGCCCGGCCTGCCGCCGGCGCGCGTACGGGTGCCGCGCTGCTCGCCGCGTATCCGGAGACGTGCGACTCGGTCGCGGATCTGCTGGGTTACGAGGGCTCGTGGGAGACGACGGCTCCCGCCGCGTCGGGCGCGGTCCTCACCGCCCGGCATCCGGACACGGCGGTGGCGCTGGAGGCGCTGTTGGCGGGCCCCTGATCACACTCGTCCGGCCGCGACCCGACGACCGGGGTCGGGTCCCGGCCGGGCGGCGTTCCGCGCCTGGCGGTCAGCGGAAGGCCGCGGCGTTCTCCTCGGCCCACTGCCGGAACGTCCTGGCCGGGACACCGCTGGTGCGGGGCGCGGTGTCGCGCACCAGGAGGAGATCGTCGTTGACGTCTCCGCCCGTCAGGTCGAGTACGGCGGCTGCGGCTTCGTCGCCCAGGAAGACGGCCAGCTGTTCGTGGGCCTCGGCCCGGCTGATCTCGGTGAGCGGTATGTCCCGCCCCAGGACCGCCGCGATGACGCCGACCTGCTCCCGGGGCGTGATCCGTTCCGGACCGGTCAGCGCGTACGTCCGCCCCCGGTGGCCGGGCTCGGTCAGTGCCGCGCGGGCCACCGAGGCGATGTCGGCGGGGTGGATGGCCGGGAGGCCGATGTCCGGGTACGGCAGACGGACCGCCTCATGCCCCCGGATCGCCTCGGCCCACAGCAGGGCGTTCGAGGCGAACTGGGTCGGCCGCAGGATCGTCCACGTCATGCCGCTGTCCTTGAGCAGCCGCTCGACGGCCAGGTTCTCTACGGCGGGGCCGAGATGCGGATGGGTCTGACCGGTGATGGACGACACCAGTACGACGTGTTCCACACCGGCCGCCTTGGCCGCCTCGATGATCTCGGCGTCCGCGCCCCGGCGCGACACGAGGAGCAGGGATCGCGCGCCCTCCAGCGCGGGCTTCAGCGAAGCCGCGTGGGCGAGGTCGCCGGCCACGGCCTCGACCCCTTCGGGGAACGCCGCCCGCGCGGGCTCACGGGTGAGCCCTCTCAACGGTCCGACGCCGTAGGCCCGAAGCTCCCGTAGCAGGGCGCTGCCTATGTTTCCGGTGGCCCCGGTCACCAGGATCATGAGGTTTTTCTCCCGTTCGTCGCGCGGTGATCAACGAGACATGACGCTAGGACCTCAACCGAACTTCAGGTCAAGTGGGCGATTCCAGGTCACCGGCCGCGTGCGAAGGAGTCGAGCGCCGCGAAGTCGGCCTCCAGCAGGCCGAGCCGCGGATCGACTCGGCGCAGCAGGGCGGATCCGTGGTGGTGGGCCGCGACGAAGGTACGGTCGGCGTCGCCGAGTTCGTCGTCGACCCAGGCGAAGGGCCTGCCGGCGGCATGCGCGACGAGCGGGCGGGTCTTCCAGAACGTGGCGTCCGGTTCCTGGTCGGACTCCATCGGCCACTCCACCGCGGGCAGTGGGGGCAGTCCGAGGACGGGCCCGATGAACTCGTTCGCCTCCTCGCCCCAGGTGGTGGCCCACACCAGCTCGTACCGCTCGGCGAGTTCCAGGAGCCGTCGTCCGTGGTCGGTGTTGAGCCAGACCCGCAGCGGCTTCACCTGGGCCGCGGGGGTGCCCGGGTGCTGGGCGATCCAGCCCTCGGGCTTCATCCGGTGCGTCGAGTAGCCGGCCGGGCGCCGCTCGGGCTTGGCGGCGTACGGGTTCAACGGGCCGTCCACGTCGATGTAGAGCAGAGGGCGGCTCATCGATGCTCCTCACTCGCGGGCTCTCGCGGGCTCTCGGGTGCGGTGAGCGTAGCCCCTTGATCAGTGCCGCTTCCGGTGATTTTCGCCGTGGAGCGTCACGGCGGCGCAGACCAGCGCCGGTGCGGCCACCAGGACGAAGCAGAGGGACGGCAGCCTGCCCACCAGCACGCCCACGAGGGCCGTACCGCCGGAACTCCCGGCGTTCACCGCCGTGTTGACCCACGCGCCCGCTTGGGTGCGGGCGTCCGGCGCGGCTGTCTCGTCCGCGATCAGATAGGCGGTGGTCAGTGCGGGGGCGACGAACAGTCCCGCGACGGCCGCGGCGGCGCCGAGCGCGTACACGTTCGGCGCCAGCCCCGCCGCCGCCAGCGCGGCACCGAGCGCCGCGCAGATCAGGGCGAGTCTCGGCCGGGCGGCGGACCGCCAGGAGACGGCGCCGTACGCCAGGCCGCCGACGGCGCTGCCGGCCGAGAGCGCAGCCAGTATCCAGGCCACCGCGCCGGGCCTGTGCTGCTCCTCGGTGAAGGCGATCGCCAGCAGGTCGAGCCCGCCCAGACAGAGTCCGACCCCGGCCGCCGCCAGCACCGGCTGCCCGAGACCGCGCGGCCGGGTACGGGTGGTGCGCTCACGCCGCGCGCTCCCCCGCCGGCCACTCCCCCGCCGTACGGGGAACGGCACGGGTGACAGCGCGAGCGCGACCGTCCCGACGAGTACGAGCGCGGCGCTGACCGCGACTCCGGCGGCCGGTTCCGCGTACGCCACGAGGATCCCGACGAGCAGGGGCCCGGCGACGAGGAGCAGTTCCTCGGCGACGCCGTCGAGACTGTACGCGCGCTGCAACATCCGCCGGTCCGGCATGAGTTGGCTCCACAGGGTCCGCATCGTGGGGCCGAGCGGCGGCGTACAGGCCCCGGCGCAGACGGCGAGCGTGCCCAGCGTCACGGCGGACGTGCCCGCCCCCGCTCCCGGGTGGTCGCGGGTGACGAGGGCGAACACGGTGAGCAGGGCGGCGTACACGACCGCCATCGGTACGAGGGCCCGGCGCGGGCCGTACCGGTCGACCAGGGCGGCGCGTACGGGCGAGAGAACGACACTGGTCGCGCCGAACAGCGCGAGTGCGGTGCCGGCGACGGCGAGGGAGCCCGAGGCTTTCTTCGCCGCCAGAGCGAGGGAGAGGGAGACCGTCCCGTAGGAGAGCCGGCCGAGCAGGGCGGCGCCGAAGGTGCTCAGGGCGTGCGGGGTCCGCAGGACAGCGGCGTACGAGTGCATCGCGGTGTGGTTCCTCAAGGAGGGCGGCGCGAGTGCGGGCGCCGCGGCCGTACAGGGACACCGGAAGACCGCGACGAGCAGAGCTGTCGCGGTCTTTACGGGGTCCTACGCACGGAGGAGGAACACACGGTCACAGTAACAGCGGCCGGGCCGGGGGCGGTTGGGCGGGCGCGCCGGCCCGTACGCCCCCGGCGCGGGCGCGTCAGGCGTTGGGGTCGAACGGGATGCCGGCCGGCTTGGCCTTCACCAGGTGGCCGTTGAAGTTGCCGTCCTTGAGGCCGAAGACGGCGCTGCCGAAGTTGGCCTGGCTCAACTTGTCGCGCAGACCGGCCGGGTAGCCGTTCCAGCCGACGAGCCGGGGGAACTGCCAGCTGCCCTGGTGGTTCTCCGGCGGCTCGTCGTTGCTGTTCGCGGGCCGGAAGGCGTGCGTGCCGATGCCGTCCTTGTGGTAGACGACCTTGGCGTGCGTTCCGTCGAACCGCATCTGGTCACGGGTCTGGATGTCGAAGTTGCCGTGGGCGGAGGTGGAGACGTACTGCACCTGGTCGTTCTGCACCCACACCACGACGTGCTCCCAGTCGTGACGGTGCCCGCCGAGGCCGCTGCCGACCACGGCCTGGTCCTTCTCGAAGTAGAGGCCGTACATGATCGCGCACCAGCCGTTGTTGCACTTGGACCGCGAGTATCCGTTGGTGTTGTCGAGGTCCCAGGAGTCCCGGCACTGACCGTTGAGCGCGCCGCTCGGGTTGAGGCCGGGGTTGATGGTCCCGTCCTGGCCGATGGCGGGGGTGGGGTAGCAGCCGTCCGTGTCGTAGTCGTACGCCGGCTGGAACGTCTGCTCCAGTCCGTCCGCGTTGGCGGGCAGGGCGTTGGGGGGATCGGCGGCGAGAGCGTTCCCGGGAAACGCGATGACCAGTGCGAGGGCACTGCCAAGGGTGAATGAGACCTTCCGGATGCGCGAGCTTTTCTTCACTGCGTCCTCCTGATCGACCGCGACATGGGGGTGTCGGCCATCTTGACATGCTCGGATCATCTTCTCCGGATGTTGTTGACATGCCGAGCGTCCGGAAGTGTCGGTGCGGTGAAAGATCAACCAATAGAGGGGGTGGGCGGGTGGCGTACGACACCCGTCTTTTCCGTCAAGCCGCCCGTTTCGCGCCCCGGTTGGGGCCCTTGTCGGCGCCCTGGTCCGCGCCCTGGTTGGCGTCCTGACGCGCGGCCGGTTCGGGAAACACGTTCCCGAACCGGTCCGCCAGTCCGGCGGCCAGCCTGTTCCGTGCCTCGACCAGCCGCGCGATCCGCTCGTCCAGCGCCGCCAGTCGACGGGCGGTCACCTCGGCGACCGGGCAGTGGTCCAGCCGCTCGACGGGCCCCGGCCCCGCGTCCTCACCGTCCATCGGATAGACCATGTCGAGGACGTCGATGAAGGCCAGCAGATCACCGATCGTCAGCCCCGTCTCCAGCAGCCGGCGTACGGCGCGCAACCGGTGGACGTCCTCGGGGCCGTACTCCCGGTGACCGGACGCCATGCGTCTGGCCCGCAGCAGGCCCTCCTCCTCGTAGTACCGCAGCGCGCGCGGGGTGAGGCCCGCGGCGGCCGCCGCATCGCCGATACGCATCTCCGATCCCTCCGTCACCGCTCACAGTTCCACCAGGACGGCGCCCGTGTGACGCCCTTCGAGAAGTTCGCACAGCGCCCGGGGTGCCTGGTCGATGCCCGGCAGCCGCGCGTGCGGGAAGACGATGCTCCCCTCGCGCAGACCACGCCCGAACTCCCGCATGCCTTCCGGGATCGCGTCCAGATGATCGCTGCCCGACATCCCGCGCAGCGTGATCCCCCGCATGATGAGCGAACCGGTGTCGATCCGGATGGGCGCGGTGAAGCCGCCGGAGAGCTGGCCGGACAGCGCGCCGACGAGCCCCACGCGCGCGCCGCGCCGGGCCACGGCGAGCGCCGCGACGAGTTGTTCGCCGCCGACGTTGTCGAAGACCGCGTCCAGGCCGTCGGGGGCCGCCTCGCGCAGCTGCTCCTCGATCGGCGCCGCCGCTCCCCGGACGACGACGGCGTCGTACCCCAACTCCCGTACCAGATACTCGCCCTTGAGCCGGGAGCCCGTGCTGCCGATCACCCGCTCCGCGCCGCGCAGCCGGGCGAACTGGCCGGCCATCGTCCCGACACCGCCGGCCGCGCCGGTCACGAACACCGTGTCTCCGGGCCGTACTTCGGCGCCCCGTACGACGCCGAGCCAGGCCGTCATCGCCTGGGAGAGGTGCGCGGCCGGGTCGGGCAGTTCCGACGGGTCGACGCGCCGGGCCTCGGCGACGTCGACGGCCGCGTACTCGCGCCAGCCGAGGCCGTGCGTCACGAGATCGCCGGGTGCCAGCTCGCCGCCCGGCGCCGCGACCACCTCGCCGAGGGCGGGCGCCCACAGCGGCTCGCCGAGCGCGGCGGCCGGAATGGGCAGTCCGGCGCCGCCTTCTATGAGCGTACGCATCACGGCGACGACGCTCATCAGCCGATTACGCACGAGCACCTGCCCGGCCCGTACGTCGGGGACCGGCACACGCACCACCTCGAAGTGGTCGGTACCGAGCACTCCGTCGGGCCGGGCACGGAGCCACACCTCACCGTGGGTGGCAGGGACAGCGCTGGTCATCGCGACTCCTCAGGACGGGGACGACGGGTCGCGACGACGGTAGAACTTGACGCCTACGGCAAGTTCAAGTCCCGACGGAGCCGGGCGGGCCACCACGAGGTCCCGCGAGGCTCGGACGGCAGGCGTGGTTCGCCACCAATCACCTCGGTCACTTCGCGCTCGTGAACAGACTCTGGCAGGCGAAGACCGCCGCGTTGACCAGGCGGAGGCCCACCTGGTCAACGGCCCACAAAGGTCCCGCCCGCGCGTCAGCCCTTCAGCGCCTGCGCGATCGTGTCGGCCAGCGGCGTGGTGGGGCGGCCCGCCAGTCGGGACAGGTCGCCCGTCGTGCCGACGAGGAGGCCGCGCTCGATCGCCTTGTCCACGTCCACCAGGACGCCGACCATCGGCCCGGGCACCCCGGCGCCCTTGAGGATGCCGAACAGCGTCTCGTCGGGGACGTTGTTGTAGACGATCGTCCGGCCGGTCTGCCGGGACAGCTCCGCCGCGTACTCGTCGAAGGACCACGCGGTGTCTCCGCACAGCTCGTACGCCTTGTTCAGGTGCCCCTCGCCGGTCAGTACGGCCGCTGCCGCCGCCGCGTAGTCGGCGCGCGCCGCGGACGCGACGCGACCCTCGCCCGCCGCCGCCACGACGGCGCCGTGCTCCAGCACAGGGGCCAGGTTCTCGGTGTAGTTCTCCGTGTACCAGCCGTTGCGCAGGAAGGTGTACGGCAGCTCGGAGTCCAGGATCAGCTGCTCGGTGACCTTGTGTTCGGCGGCCAGTTCGAAGTCGGCGTCGGGGCCGCCCAGTACGCCGGTGTACGCGAGTTGAGCGACGCCCGCCGTCCGCGCGGCGTCGACGACGGCGCTGTGCTGCGGTACGCGGCGGCCGTTCTCACTGCCGGAGACGAGCAGGACCCGGTCGCCGGCCCGGAAGATGTCCCTCAGAGTCTCGGGCCGGTCGTAGTCGGCGATCCGTACGTCGACACCGCGCGCGGCCAGGGGCGCGGCCTTCGCCCTGTCCCGGGCGACGGCGACGATCTCGCCGGCCGGCACGTCGGCGGTCAGCAGGGATTCGATGACGAGCCGGCCGAGGTGTCCGGTCGCTCCGGTGACGACGATGCTCATGAAGGCGCCCTATCCATTTCTTACGGTTTGCCATGTCTGGCACTGGTTCGTAACTCGCTGGATCAACGATATGTTCCACACTTACTCAGAGGAAGTACCCACCTTGAAGTAAGGTACCGGAATGGACGAAAGCATCATCGCTCCCGACGTCAACCGGCAGATGTGCCCCTCCCGGCTGGTACTGGAACATGTCACCAGCCGTTGGGGCGTGCTGGTGCTCGCCGCGCTGCTGGAGCGGTCGTACCGCTTCGGCGAGCTGCGCCGCACGGTCGGCGGAGTCAGCGAGAAGATGCTCGCCCAGACCCTTCAGACCCTGGAGCGGGACGGCTTCGTCCACCGCGACGCCAAGCAGGTCATCCCGCCGCGTGTGGACTACTCGCTGACCGACCTGGGCCGCGAGGCGGCCGAGCAGGTGTGGGCACTGGCGCGCTGGACGGAGCGGCGGCTGGACGCGGTGTTCACGGCCCGCGAGGCGTACGACGAGGCGCGCGCGGCTTCATCACGCCCCTGAGCACCCCGCGTTGGACAGTCCCCTTCGCGACCGCGAACGCGCGCACGTGACACCGCCGTTGCGCTCCCCCGCCGTCCCCGCGGACTTTCCGCCGCCTTTCCCACGGGCACAGCACACCTTTTGATGAATCATTAGAAAGTTGCCGAGATTCATACCGAACCTCTGGACAGTCTTCACGTGGCGCTCTAATGTCTCGGCCCACCGAGACATTGTTTCGTCGCGGTAACACCGCAGCCGTCGGGCGTTCACTCGAACACCCGTCACCCCACGAGTCTTTCCACGTCTCTCCCCCCATGGCCGGGCCACCGCCCGTCACGAGGCGCTGCGTCGATCGCCACCACGGCGTTCGTCGCACACGCACCGTGCAGCACCCCCGTCGCAGGACGGGAAACCGGCCGGGTCACCGACTCTGCCGTGACCGCAGCTGAAGGGAAGCGACATGAAGATCCGTACGTTCATCGCGACGGCCTCGCTGGTGGCATCCGGAAGCCTGGTGGCTTTCTCGGGCTCCGCCCAGGCCGCTCTCTACACCACCTGTGTCGGTGACGGCGGGGCCGTGACCGTCAGCAACGACCTGGTCGTTCCGGCCGGGAAGTCCTGCACCCTCACCGGTACCAAGGTCAAGGGTTCGGTGACGGTCGAGGCCGGCGCCGACCTCGTGGCGGCGGGCGCGACGTTCAACGGCGCGGTCAACGTGGAGGAGAACGCCTACCTCGACCTCACCGACACCACCGTCAAGGGCACGCTGACGACCGAATCCGCGTTCGGCACACACCTGGAGAAGAGCAGCCTCAAGGCGGTCGACGCCACCGAGGGATTCGTCTACGCGGTCGACTCGACCCTCGGCGGGAACGTCAGCACCGACAGCGGCGAGCTGTACGTCTCCGGCAGCACCCTCAACGCGGCGCTGACGGGCGAGGGCAACCAGTACACCGACGTGTACGACTCCACCGTCAAGGGCGCGCTGACCGTCAACGGGAACGCCCTCGGCGGCGTGTTCTGCGCCAGCGAGGTGTACGGCGCGGCGAAGTACTCCGGCAACGCCGACAACCTCCAGATCGGCGGCGAGGGCGCGCTCGGCCCCTGCGCGGGCGCCTCGTACTTCGGCGGCAACCTGGCGATCACCGACAACACCGCGAACTCCGTGCTCGACAACGCGATCGTGCGCGGCTCGCTCACCGCGACCGGCAACAACCCCGTCCTGGTCGTGGGCGAGTTGGCGCGTATCCGTGGCGCCGTCACCGGGGACACCGCCGCCGCGAGCGCGTCGGCCTCCCGCTCCGCCAAGCAGGCCGCGCCGCAGGACCGTGGCGCCGAGCTGGCCGAGAAGGCCGCCGAGCGCGCCGCCGCCGCGAAGGCCGAGGCCCACGAGGCCGGCAAGTCCCGCCTCTGACGCCGGGCGGCTCGGGCCGCGACACCAGCAGGTGACGGCGACCGCCCCGTCGCCGTACCTGCGAATCTC
>NZ_MDCR01000256.1:246-8434 GCF_001723055.1 Streptomyces niveus | reverse complement strand
ACAGGCACGGCGCTGACGCCGCGATCCGCCAGGGCTCTGGCGATCTCCTTGAACGGGGTGTCGAGTCGCACGCTCACGACATCGCGGGTCATGAGTTCACCGATGCTTCGGTGGTCCATGTCCTGCACTCCTTCCAAGGGTGTGGCCGCCCAGCTGCGGTCACACCTCAAGCGTCACTCCCGTCGGCACGGCACCCCAGGTGCCACTCAGCCCTATCGGGCGGCGTCAGGCCCCGGGGCCCGGTGCCCGTACGGGCCGACAGGGCTCAAGACAGGGGACGGTCGGCCCCTGCCCGGAACTCCGTCGCGCCGTCACGCTGGAAGGATGACGAGGCCCAGGAGGCACCGTGTCCGTACAAATGATGGACGAACGGACGGTGACTGGGCTCGTGTCCGACGCCACCGCCGCACCGTCGATGCACAACGCGCAGCCGTGGCTGTTCCGGTACGCAGCGGACACCGGCACCCTCACGATGTCGGCGGATCCGTCGCGTGCGCTGCCGCACGAGGACCCCGACGGACGAGGTCTGCGCATCGGGTGCGGAGCCGCGCTCCTCAACCTGCGGGTCGCGCTCGCCCACCTCGGCCGGAGTTCCGAGACGACGCTGCTGCCCGATCCGGCCGCTCCGAGTCTTCTGGCGACCGTACGTATCGGCTCCGCCGCGACGCCGGGCGCTCTCGCCGACCTGTATCCGGCCATTCGCGAACGGCACACGAGCCGGTTCCCGTTCTCCGAACGGGAGATTCCCACCGACCTCCGGAACGCGCTCGGGGAGGCCGCCCGCCTCGAAGGCGCCGAACTGGCCTTTCTGTCGTCCCCGCACCTTCAGGCGGTGCTGGATCTGATCAGAGACGGCGAGGGTTACAACCTCATGGATCCCGACCGGGACGCCGAGCGGGCACGGTGGACCAGGAACTCCAGGACCGATGCGACGACCGACGGGGTGCCGGACTACGCCTTCGGGCCACGCAAGCGCGGTGGAACCGCCCCCGCCCGCGACTTCGCCGGGCTCGACGTGGTGAGGGGCCGGCCCACGATCGACTTCGAGGATCGGCCCCAGCTGGCGCTGCTCAGCACGGCGGCGGACGGACCGGCCGACTGGCTGCGCGCGGGACAGGCACTGGAACGCCTGCTCCTCGTCGCCACACGGCACGGGCTGACGAGTTCGTTCGCCACCCAGGCGCTCGAATGGTCCGACCTGCGGTGGCTGCTGCGCGATCCGGTCTCGGGCTCGGGCCATGTCCAGATGATCCTCCGGCTGGGATACGGCCCCCACGGACCGAGGACACAACGTCGGCCGGTACGCGAGGTGCTGACGTTCGCCGACTGAGCAAGGAATCTTCCCGGCGGCCGGCCGACGCACATGGTCGGAGACGGGCGTCACCGAATCACTGAAGGAGGAGGTGGGAGTGATGGAGCTTCCGCTGGTCGTAGGAGTCGACGGATCGGAAGGCAGCCTCCGAGCGCTGGACTGGGCGGTGGCCGAAGCGGATCGCCGCGGCCTGCCGTTGCGAATCGTTCACGCGTCGCTCTGGGAACACTACGAAGGGATACGGCCCAGGCTCGCCGCGGACCGGCCGTCCGAGCAGGTACTCGCCGAGAACCTCGTCGCGACGTCCGAGGAACGCGTGAACGCCCTGGCCGCCCAGGTGAAGGTGACCACCGACGTCCAGCCCGAGGAGCCGGTGACAGCGCTCCTGAGAGAGGGGAACGACGCCGCGCTGCTCGTCGTGGGTTCCCGGGGACGCGGCCCGGTCACCGCCATGCTCCTGGGATCCGTGAGCCTGTCCGTCGCCGCCCGGGCCCGCTGCCCCGTCGTCGTGGTCCGAGGCCAGGAACCCGACGGCCGGACCGGCCTCGGGAGAGTCGTTCTCGGTGTCGGAGATGGCGTCGCGGCTGCGCGCTTCGCGTTCCGTGAGGCCCGGTCGAGGGGGTGCGAACTCGTCGCCGTACGCGCCTGGCGCAGCCCGGTTCACGAGGCCGTGCCCTACCCTCTGGCCGACAACGACCCGATGAGGGCGGACCGGCAAGGGGCTGACGAGTGCGTGGACGCGGTCCTGGCCGGTCTGGGCGAGGATCTGACGGAGGTGACCGTCCGCCGGGAGGTCGTGCAGGGCACCGCGCATCAGACGCTGCTCGAACACACCGCCCCCGGGGATCTTCTCGTCGTCGGTGCTCGTCGGCGCCCGGGCGCCGTCGGGCTGCAGCTGGGGCGGGTGAACCACGCGATGCTGCATTACGCGCCGTGTCCCGTCGCGATCGTCCCGGAAGGGGACTGAGGCTTCGCCCGTTACGGCCGGTCATGCTCGACCGGCCGGGAACGGCGCGAGGAACGAGAGATCGCCACCGCCGGAGGTGCTGCATCCCGCGTCCCGTGACTGTCGGCCTGAACAACACGCCGGGGAGCACTGATGCCGCCTACTGGGGTGCGTACGAGGCGTCTCTCAGGAACGCGCCCCTGCGGCTTGTCAGCACATGGGAGTGGCAGCCGTACTCCCGTGCGTCGCTGACCTCGAACGAGGTGGCCGAGCAGTGGTCCCGCCGGATGCCGGCGGAGACGGCCGCCGAGCTTCGCCACCGCTACCCGGACCTGCACATCACGGCGGAACGGCTGACGGGGCCTCCCCCCGAGACACTGTGCCGGGCCGCCGGGGAGAGCCAGCTGCTGGCCATCGGCTCCGGAGGGCTCGCCACGCGGGCCGGATTCCTCGGGGGGTCGGTGGCGTCCGCCACCGTGTCGCTCACCGAGCGCCCCGTCGTCCTTGTCGGTTCCGGCCAGCGGACGGCGGAGCGGGACGGCGAAGGGCGCGGTGAGCGCACACCGGTCGAGGTGGCTCCCGGCCCGGTCGCGGTCGAGCTCGGTCGGCCGAGCGAGGAGGCGCTTCGGTTCGCCTTCGAAGAGGCATCGCTCCGCGGGGCACCGCTGGGGGTGACTCACGGCTGGAACCGCCTGGCGCACTTCGCACACGGCACCGAGGCCGATCAGGTCCGGCGGGACGAAGAGGCACTTCGGAGCGCCCTGACACCGTGGTCCGAGTGCTACCCGGAGGTCCCGGTCCGGGAACACTCGGCGGTCGGAGAACCCGCCCGGGACCTGGCGGACGCCGGTGCCGGGGCCGCACTTGTGGTGCTCAGCCAGGAAGCGCACCCCCACCGGCGGGGCTTCTCTCGTGTCGGGCACATGACCCATGCGGTCCTGCGCCACTGTCCGGCTCCGGTTGCTGTCGTCCCACGCCGGTAGCCACCGCGCGAGCCACCCGTGCGCGAGTCACTCATGGGGGACCACGACGACTGGCATGGTCGCGTGATGGATCACCGACTGCGCCACATGCCCCAGTCGCGGCCCGACGGGAACCCTCGGCTTCCGCCGGCCGACCACCAGAAGGTCGGCATCGGCGGACTCGTACACCAGCTGTGCGCCGGGCACGCCGACCAGGGCCTTCGCGGAGACCGACACCGCGGGGAAGCGCTGTCGCCACGGCGCGAGTATCTCGTCGAGGGTCTTGGTGATGTGCTCGGCGATCTCTACTCCCACCCCTGGGTGGGCGATCTCCGCGTAGCCGTACTGGGCGGGCAGCGACCAGGCGTGGACCACGCGCAGCGCGCACCTGCGGCGGGCCGCTTCGGCGAATCCGAAATCGAGCAGATCGTTCTGCGACTCGGCCGGTTCCTGGAGATCGAGGCCGAGCACCAGTGCGTCGCCCCCGGACGGCAGACGCTCGGACGGCGCAGGGGCGCTCTCACCGCTGTGGTGCAGGCCGGCTCGTACCAGAACCACGGGACGCTCGGCCGCCCCCACGACGGCCAGGCTGATCGATCCGACGATGAAGCCGAGCGCGCCGTTGAGCCCGCGGGACCCGAGGACGAGCAGTTCGGCTCGGTCCGGGTCGTTGGCCTCGGCGAGGAGAATCCGTTCCGGGCGCCCGGCGGGCGCGGCGGTGGTGACAGTCAGCTGGGGATGACGGAGCCGGGTCGCCTCAGCCGCGTCCCGCAGGAGTTCCTCGGACCACTGCGAAGGTGAGGTCGGGAGAGGTATGGAGGAGGGAAGCGGCACGATCGGCAGGGGAGGCCACTCCTCCACATGGAGGATGCGCAGCGTCGACCGACGCACCTCTGCCTCGTGGGCGGCCCATTCCACCGCGGCGAGGCTCTCGGAGGAGCCGTCGATACCCACGGTCACGTTGGCGGTCATGGTGGACCTCCCTGGTTCGGATTATCCGCGGGCACAGCCGGTCGGCCGGCTCCGCTCACCTCCCAGCGTTGAGGGGGACCACGGGTGGGAGTAGGGCCGAGTGGTGCAGTCCTGGCCGCCGTGGACCGGGCTTCCGGGATCCTTCGGTCCTGTCGGGGGGCCTGTGCGGCCCTGTTGCCGCGTCGCCCGGCGATGACACCGTGGAGCTGTGCCATGTCGGTCCCGTCGGCCGGTCGAGAAACGTGCTTGCCCGGGGCCGCCGGAGCCGAGGAGGAACGATGACGGATCGCGCAACAGGCGACGAAATACTCGTAGGCGTCGACCCACGAGGCTTCCCGGCACCGGTCATCGCCTTGGCGGTGGCCGAGGCTGGTCTCAGAAGCAGCCCTCTGCGCCTTGTGCTGGCCGTGCCGCCGATGCTCGACACCCAGCACGTCGACACGACACCCCAGTACATGGCGCTGCGGGCGCAGGGGGAACGAGCACTGACCGCCGCCGCGGAATCGGTTACCGCTCTCGCCCCGGAAGCGCACGTCGAGACGGAACTCCTGGACGGTTTTCCCGCGGCGGTGCTCAACCAGCGGGCGACGTCGAACACTCGCATGGTCGTCCTGGGCTCCCGGCGTCTCAGCCGTCCGGCGGAAATACTGAGCGCGAGTTCCGTGGCCCGTCCCCGTCAGCGCGCACGCCGACTGTCCCGTCGCACTCGTGAGAACGACAGAGCAGAGCGGGCACGATTCCTCCGGGCTCGTCGTCGGGGTGGAAGGCAGTGCCTCTTCACGGGCCGCCGTGGCTGTCGCTGTCGAGGAGGCGGATCTCCGTGGCGTCGGCGTTCACGCCGCGCCGCCATGTTTCAACTTCCCGTCAGACATGGCGAGGTGAGCGCCTGTGGCCATATCTCAGCGCCCGGAGACCTGCCTCAGGAGAAGATCGACAACGAGCCTCGGCGCCGGGCGCCCCGGCCAACCCAGCGGTCAGGTCCGGCCCCGCAGCCGGCCGCACACCCTGCCCACCCGCACCGAGCGCGGGGGAACATAGCTCGGGATCGCCGGTGAGCCAAACCGGCGATCCCGCACATCATTGATAGTCCACCGCCACGACCTGTCCCTACGTCGAAAGGCACCACCCGACGACCACCAATCAACCGCAGAACGCTCACGGCCAGGGTGCCGTCGGGCGATCACGCGGCTGCGTAGCTCGCCCGGAACAGATCCTGCGCCCGCTCCACGTCCCTCAGCGTGCGGAGCTGCACCTCCAAGTCGCCCGTCCCGTGGTGGCCGAGCCTCGTCACATCCCGGGTGAACCCTGGAACGAGGTCGACCTCCTTCAGATCGACCTTGAGATAGACCAGGAGCTTGCTCCGCTGCGGCGGGCAGACGCACGCAAAGTTCCGCAGGCGCTGATACGCCCTGTACTGCTTGCGCTGGATGCGGTTCACTCCGTCCCCGAGACCGAGCAGCGCCTCGTCGACGGCGTGCGCCAGCTCGGCCATCGACGCACCCCGGGGGTCGGCCTCCGCCCGTACGACCGTCTGCCGGCGCGCACGTCGCGGTGCCAGGGTCCCGCCGCTGACGGACGCCACGGTCTCAAGACCGACCAGGTCGCTGCCGAAGAACCGGTAGCGGACCAGGTCGATCGACCTCCGGTGCTCGCGTACGGCGTGGACGTCGTAGCGGGTGAAGTCGCCAGCGACACAGATCAGGCGCGGCCCGCTCCACAGCACCTGGGACGCGACCGTGGACCCGAGCTGGTCGCGGACCAGGCGCTCGAACTCCGCCCGGTGGTCCACCAGCCACGAGAGATAGAACAACCCCTGGTTGATGACCCCCGCGTCAACGCCCCGCTTGTACTCCACGATGACCGGCGACCCGTTCTCGTCCAGCCCGAGCGAATCGATCCGGCCCCCATGAACCGGCCCCGTGCCGTACTCACTCGCCAGGAAACGAACACCCAGCAACGTCTCCATGTGCGCCTCGACGAAACCCTGCACATCCGCCTCGACCACAGCAAGACGCGGCGCGACCTCAGTCACGCCGCTTTTCGCTGTGTCCGTACGGAACAGCTTCAAGCCGACCACCCCCGTCATCGCATCGGAAATCAACAACGTCGGGCGGGCAGCGATTTGTTTCCGCAACGGTCGTTAAGTCCGTGAAGAACATGTGCCGAAGGGGCGACCGTCCGGGTCAGTGGCCCCCTGCGCACGACCATGCCCCCCACCGGTTGGCGGGCCGCGTCGGCATCCAGCACGAATCCAGCACGGTACGGATACGAGAGGTGATGACAGGTGACGAGAGGTCAGGAAATCCAGTACCTATCCAGCACGGTAAAAAACATAGGGCCTGACCCCGAAGAGTCAGACCCTATCTGATCTGCATGTTTGCCAGATCAGCGACGTGGTGCTAAATGAGCGGCTAGATATTGAAGCGGAACTCGACCACATTCCTCCCCAACGAGACGAACCAAACGCCGTAACAGCGCTACCCAACCCACCTGCAAGCCGCCACTCGATTTCAGCGAGCCAGCCGAAAATCACCGGAAAGTAGCCGAAATATCCCACCCAGCACTCTCGGCTACGACTCGCGCGATCTGCCGACGCTTCGGATAATTTGAATGAATCTTAGCGAGCCGCTCCACATAGACTTTCGCATCATCAGCCCCGCCATCAGACAGTAGGCGAATGTCAGCAGCTCGCCAGATATCTTCAACCCCTCGCAAAGTTGTCTTGATCGCCCGGAGCTCGATCCTGGAGTAACCACCGCCAGCGTGCAACAAGTCATCGCAAGAATCCCAAAAATTTGCCACGCTTGACCTGATTCTCCATTCTCGATCGTTTGCAGGTACTGTTTCCGAAGCCACTAGTATCGCCACGCCAGCAGCCGTCGATTGAAAATAGGTCGGCGCGGAGGAATCCTCTAGCGCGCCAATCTCGCTTCGCCAGCTCTTCAGCGAAGCCACCTTCTCCACGACCCCAGCAAACCCTTGAGCACTGCCGCCAGCAGCGATGATGTCGTCGATCTCTCCCATGCGCGAGGTTCCAACGACCTCCAGAATGGGTCTCATCCTAGCGAGAGACAGCCCCCCTGCCAGACTCCACACATCCATCAGCTACCACCCCTAAGTACCACTCGCCAAGGCGTGTTTCCACTACTGGACAGTCCGCTTCCCCTGCCGATCCAACTCGGCTTGAGGCCCAACCCAGGACCTGTAGCTTGCGCGAAGCACGCGGGGCACATCCTAGTCGATGAAGCCATCCCTACGACTTCCCAGTCACTCCCCAAACGGTTCATGATTGTAGCCTCGGCATGGCCCTGCCCGGAAATATAGCGCTCCCCGCGCAGCGGCGCGTTGCCTCCCTTCCATTCGTCAGGGAGGCCAGCACGCTCAGATGCTACCCACGTTTCCACCTTGTCTGGGCTATTTACGTTCCGAACTTGGGCAACTGCAACTGTCGACACCTTGTCGGCCCGCGTTCCATAGAGCTCCTTGGCCCGGCCGTAGAGGGCTTCACCACAATTATGGACCAGGATCGGCGTGGCGCCCGCCAGCACATAATAGGCGTGAATGTCCTGGATCGTGAGGTCGTGGGTGCGTTGACGCTTGGTGTAGTGGGTTGTCGCGGTGATCTGGACGTGTGTCCCGGTGCTGGTGCGCAGCCACTGGCCCGGGTTGAGGTCTCCGGCTGGCACCCACTTTTTGAGTTCGGGTACCCAGAAGGGGTGGGTGTCGGTTGCGACGATGCTTGAGTAGTCATCGTCTGTGGAGATGGTGATCTCGGTGAAGTCCTTGTCATCTTCCGTGGTGATGGTGGAGACGACTTTCTTCTTTACAGTCTGTCCCGTTTTTGTGTCGGTGGTGACAACAGTGTCGCCGACGTCAATGTCCTCGATGGCTCTGTGTGTGCCGTCGGCAAGCAGAACTCCGGTTCCGGGGAGGAAGCTGTGGCATTTGGCCAGGAACTTTGCTGCCTGACCTATTCCGTAGAAGGCGCCGGCGCCT